>DAIUBX010000311.1:1402-3146 GCA_036846465.1 Bernardetia sp. | reverse complement strand
TTCCTGTCTAAACCCACCCAAAAACCAAATTCGGCAAAATCCCCAAAAGAATACTAAAGAAAATCAGAATAATAGCAATGATTTTTTGAGAGGTAGAAATGTCTTTTAAATCTACGTTTTTGAGTGTTTGATGAAGTGAAAAATCGCCTAAAAACATTCTTTTGTACGTCCAAAGAAAATAACTTGCCGTAAAAATAAGCGTTAAGGTAGCCAAAATAGATAACCAAATCGGAATATAATCCGAAGAAAAAGCTCCTAAAAAAACAGTCAGTTCAGCTATAAAACTAGAAAAAGTAGGCAGTCCCAAACCTGAAAAAAAAGCAATTCCTACAAAAGCCGTATAACGAGGCATTTTATGGAAAAGTCCACTATACGAAGTGATTGTCAAATCATTGGTTTGTTCATACAAGACACCCACCAACAAGAAAAGTAAAGGCGAAATAAGTCCATGACTAAGCATTTGATACATCGCTCCATTTGTTCCCTCTGCATTGATACTCGCCAAACCCAAAAGTACAAAACCCATGTGCGAAACCGAAGAATACGCAATCATGCGTTTGAGATGCGTTTGTCCGAGTGCCAAAAATGCTCCATACAACATCGAAAAAACGCCCCAAGCAGCAATCCAAACCGAAAAATCTATCGCTACATCAGTAAAAACCGAAAAGGGAAGGCGTAAAAGTCCATATCCACCTACTTTCAAAAGTACACCAGCCAAAACCATCGAAATCGGTGTTGAGGCTTCTACGTGTGCAATAGGTAACCACGTATGCAAAGGTGCAACAGGTAATTTGATAGCAAAACCCACCAAAAGCAAAAAGAAAACGATTATTCGTGTCATGTTTCCTTCGTATTCAAAAAGAGCAGATTGAGGTAAAAAATAATCTACATCTTTGAAGGCAATCATATCAAAAGAATGCACAATTTGAGCAGAATTTTCAGTAATCAACGTAGAATTTTTGAGTTTTGTAATGACTTCTTCTGTCGAAATTCCTAATTCTAAAGCTGTCTTTGTGATGTCTATTCCAGAATTTACGATGATTATTCCTGCAATAAGAATTAAAACAGAACCAATCAAAGTATAAATAAAAAACTTTATAGCTGCATATTCTTTCTTTTTGCCTCCCCAAACTCCTATCAAAAAATACATAGGGAGCAACATAAATTCAAAACAGATAAAGAAAAGCAAGAAATCAAGCGACAAAAAACTTCCCATGACTGCCCAAGAAAGCAACAGATACAAGAAAAAATACAAACGAGGACGAACAAGCTCCTTTTTAGAAAAAACAGATGCCAAACCTCCCACCCACAAAACAAGTGCAGCAAGAGCAATCAAAAGAACATTATTCTTATCTATTCCCAAAAAATAATCAGCGTGCAGAATCCCAAATTTACCCAAACTGACGTGCCACCAGCTTAGTTTTTCAGATAAAAGTAAATTCTGACTGTCTAAAAGTGATAAATCTAAATTCGTTTTGGCAAAATAAAGCATTATTGCTACCAAAAACAGTTCGATAGAAAGAACGCCTATTCCAATCCATTTGTAAAAATGAGTTTTGTTTTCTCCAAAAGGAATCAAACAAAGAATACTTCCCAAAAGTGGAAACCAAAAAATAAGAGAAAGAATGAAATTTTCCATTAAAAATCAAAAGTAGCCGACAGCTTCCAAGCTGTCGTTTAAAACAAACTGTCATTTAAAATATACTTCTGACAGCTTGGAAGCTGACAGCTACATAAAAGACAA
>DAIUBX010000311.1:0-1392 GCA_036846465.1 Bernardetia sp. | reverse complement strand
ACAAATTTACTACTTTTCTTGCTCTTTTCTGTTGAAGGTTTCTTCTAGTTTCTTTTTTTGTCTTTCTTGTGATTCAGGTGTAGAAATAATATAAACCGTTTTTCCATTTTCTACAAAGACCACTTTATCAAAATTCTTTTTTTCAATCAAGGTCATTCCGACAAAAGGAGAAGTTGTTTTTGAAGTTATATCGACATCTTCATAGAGCCAAATAATTTCATTTTGTTCGTAGGTAATGTGCTGAGTAGTGATTTGAGTAGGTTTTTTTTCGTATTTGACAACAGCCAGTACAATGTGCTGAGAAAAATCTATATTGTCTTTTATCTTACCAAAAGCAGCTTCAAAACTCTCTTTTTCGGTAAAGTACATAAAACGAGTAGTGTCATTGGTAGGTTTGTAGTCTTTGTTTTGGTACTCATAACCACTTAAATCTGCAAACACCAAACGCTCCAAAGAATCGTAAGAAGTAAAAGAAACGCAGCTTGATAAAAAAGTAGAAGCTACAAAAAGACAAAAAATAGGTAGAGTAAATATTTTTTTCATATATAAAGAGAAAATTAAGATAATATAAAATAGAGTTCACAAACATACTACAAAGTCTGCTTTACACAAAGTTCAGTCAACAAACTAAAGACTACGAAGTTAGTTTTTTCTTTGTAAAAAAGAGGTTTATTCTTCATACTGAAATAAAATTAGATGCTGTCACGACAATATTAAAACGAGACAAAACTATCCTACCCACTTTGAGTTATTAAACAAAATAAGATTATTTTTTTATCTTGTATTCTATTTTCTAGTCTTTTTTATTTCTTCAATTTTCTACAAAAATGAAAAAACTTTTCCCTTACTCTATTTTTTCGGTTCTTTTATTAGCTTTTATATTCTCTAGTTCTGCTATTTTTGCACAAGATATGCGTATCGATAAGGACAAAAATGTTATCACTACTCGTGATGAAATTATCCCAGGTTATTTTATTCTTGATATGGGTGTGAGTTCTTTACTCAATGCGCCTGACCCTATGGATTTGAGAGTTTGGGGTTCGTGGTCGTTTAATTTATCTTATATGGGAAATGTAGATTTAGGAAAGAAAGTAAAGTTTTTACCAGGGGTTTCGTTGGCTGTCGATAATTATATGTTTAAAAATGATGTCAGTCTTTTTAGAGGAAAAAATGTATTGGGAGAAGATAAAATACAGTTTTATGAGCTTGAGCAAGATGAAATTAAGAAAAGTAAGTTTTCAGTAACTTATATAGATATTCCTTTAGAGTTCCATTATATTCCAAATCCTACCAAAAAAGGAGTTCGATTTGATTTGGGAGGAAAATTTGGAATTCCTGTTTCAGGAGCTACAAAAGTAAGGTACAAAGATGAGGGTTCTAATTTTATAGATA
>DAIUBX010000310.1:352-4598 GCA_036846465.1 Bernardetia sp. | reverse complement strand
AGTTTGCGTCAAGGTGTTAGAGTGGGATATTTGGCGCAAGACCCAGATTTGCCACTTAACAAAACGATTTGGGAAGCGATTGTACAGGCTGATAGTCCGACTATTACAGCAATTCGAAATTATGAAAATTCGATTTTGCCTGAAAATATAGAAGATTCTGAAAGAATGGAAAAAGCAATGAACGAAATGGAACGTTTAGATGCTTGGGCGTATGATGCCAAAATAAAAGAAGTTACTTCAAAATTAGGGTTAGAAGATACAGAAAAACCGATTGCAAAACTTTCGGGTGGACAAAAAAAGCGTGTTGCACTTGCAAAACTACTTTTAGATGAGCCTGATTTGTGGCTTTTAGACGAACCTACCAACCATTTGGATTTAGCAACCATCGAATGGTTAGAAAATTATTGGGCTTCTGCCAACACAACGCTGTTGCTAATTACTCACGATAGATACTTTTTGGATAAAATTTGTAATCGTATTTTTGAATTAGATAACGGTCTTATTTATCGTTATGAGGCTAATTACGGACAGTTTTTAGAATTGAAATCCGAACGAGTTGCACAAGCACACACCGAAGCAGACAAAGCCTACCAACACATGAAAAAAGAGTTGGACTGGATTAGAAGACAGCCAAAAGCACGAGGAACGAAAGCAAAATATAGAGTAGAAGCCTTTGAGGGCATAAAAGAAAAGGCTGCTAATCGTCCAGAAGGAAATAATATGAGTATTGAGTTTGGTGCAAAACGCCAAGGAAAGAAAATTATTGAACTTCATGATGTGAGTTTTGATTTTCAAAGTGATAAGGGTAAACAGAAAATTCTTGATAAATTCAATTACAAATTTGTACGAGGAGAACGTATCGGAATTATAGGAAAAAATGGAGCAGGAAAATCTACTTTTCTTTCTCTATTGACAGGAGCATTAGAACCTACAAAAGGACACATTGAAAAAGGAGAAAACACACATTTTGGTTATTATACCCAAATGCCACCTACTTTTGATGATTCTATGCGTGTTATTGAAGTAATTCAGCAGATTGGAGAGATGGCGACGGTTTCAGAAGGTCATCAAGTTTCGGCCTCGCAGCTTCTTACTCAATTTAATTTTCCACCAGCACAACAATATAAAAACGTAGGAACACTGAGTGGAGGAGAAAAAAGACGTTTGCAGCTTTTACAGATTTTGATAAAAATGCCTAATTTCTTGATTCTTGATGAGCCTACCAATGATTTGGATTTGCAGACGCTTTCTGTTTTGGAAGAATTTTTATCTAATTATGGTGGTTGTTTGATTTTGGTTTCTCATGATAGGTATTTCTTGGATAATTTGGTAGAACATCTTTTTGTCTTTGAAGGCGAGGGCGAAATCAGAGATTTTAATGGAAATTATACCGATTATAGAGAAGAGGAAAACGAGAGAATAAAAGAATCTCAAAACAAACCTTCTAACAAAAATGCTCATTCGATTGCACCAGTAAAGACAAATTCTTCTAACAAACTTAGTTTCAAAGAAAAGCAAGAGTTAGAAAATTTGGATAAAGAAATTGCAAAACTGACAAAGCAAAAAGAAGAAATTGTAACGCTTATGAATAGTGGAGAAACTGATTACGACAAAATCTCAAAATGGAGTGCTGAAATTGAAGTCATCGTAAATACGCTTGATGAAAAAGAAATGCGTTGGTTAGAACTTTCTGAAAGAGAGTAGGTTGATTACATTGTTTAATAAGTTATCTAAAATAAAGGAGTGTTTTAGTCTATCGTCAACGAGGCTAAAGCCGTCGTTGAGGTTTTTGAGAAATAATCCTCGTTGACGGCGAAGCCTCAACGACGGTAGAAAAACATAGTAAAACTTATTAAACAATGTATTGACCAAACCTACTTTTTAGATACTTTAAATAAAAAGTGAAATTTATTCCTTTTAAAGAAGCATGAAAGTAAAACTTATTGACAGGAAGAATTACACTATTTTTATTGATAAACTCAAAAATCGTGTGTACTTCCAACTTCACAGACAGTTATGGAAACCAAAAGATATGGATTATCTTTTGGTAGATTGGAAAGAAGCGATTGCAGAAATGCAAATCAATTTTACGATTTTATCAGATATTCGTAATATGCAAATTCAATCTCCTAAGTTAGATAAAGCACATGAAGAGGTTCAAAAATATGTAACTTCAAACGGACTTTTAAAGTTAGCTAGAGTTTTACCACATGATGATATTGTAAATTTGCAGTTTGGACGAATTGTAGAGCGTTCTGCTATTCCAAATACGATATTTTACACCGTGAAAGAAGCTGAGGAATACCTAGATAAAATGGTGCAAAAACATAAAGATTCAGAAGAAAGTGAGTAAAAAAGAATACTAAAAATATGCAAACTAATTTAGAAAATTCTATTCCAAAAGACATTCAAATCTACATTGAAGAATGTCTAAAAAAAATGGAAGTAGAGAAAAATATCAAAATTTTGTATGCTTGTGAGAGTGGAAGTCGTGCGTGGGGATTTGATTCGCTTGATAGCGATTATGATGTTCGATTTTTTTTTATTCATCAAGAAAAGAAATATCTGTCTGTCAATTCTCCTTTAGATTCTATTGATAGATTCTTTGATCATGATGTTGATTTATCAGCTTGGGACATCAAAAAAGCATTAGGTCTTTTGGTAAAATCAAATGCAACACCTTTTGAATGGTTGCAATCGCCTATTTTGTATAGAAAAAATCATGAAACTGAAAAGTTTAGAAATGAGCTTTGGGAGCTTTCAAAAGATTATTTTTCTGCCAAAACGCTCATTTTTCATTATCTCGGAATAGCAAAAGGAATGCTTTCAAAAATAGAAAACAATCAAATTTCTATCAAAAAATATTTCTATATTTTGCGCCCTGTTTTGGCTGCGTATTATATCAAAACTAGAAATGAGGCTGCACCAATGGAATTTAAGTTTTTAGTGGAAAATTTATACAATCCAACTGATAAAGCTGTAAAAGAAGCCATTGAAAATCTTTGGCAAGAAAAATTAATTGCAAAAGAAGGAGACAAAATCAAAATTCCTGCTTGTATTCATTCGTTTATCGAAACTCAAATTTCAGAATGTGGAACTTATGCCAGTAATTTACAACGAGAAGAAAAAAATATAGAACCTCTGAATGAATTTTTTAGAAGTTTGTTATAGAAAAAGCGTATCCTCAACGACGGTTTTAACCTCGTTGACGGTTCGATTCGAATAAGTAAAACAAACCGTCGTTGAGGCTCAAATGAAGCCGTCAATGAGGATTACTATTTATTTTTTTTATTAAATTGGTGCATAACGGCAGCAAAATCAGCAATCAATGAAGGTTCTTCTTCTAAACGAGTTCCTACCACAACTACATCAGCTCCAGCAGCAAAAGCCATGTAAAGAGCTTCAGGCGTTCTTATTCCTCCTCCAATGATTAAAGGAATGTTGATGCTTTGTTTTACCATTCGAATCATTCTTGGCGAAATTGGTTTTGCTGCACCACTTCCACCATCCAAGTAAGCCAAACGCATTCCCAAATATTCTCCTGCAAGTGCCGTATTGGCTGCAACTTCTGCCTTTTCATAAGGAATTGGTAAAGTCTGACTAACATAAGCAACTGTCGTAAGGTTATCACACAAAACAAGTATATACCCTGTCGGAATTACTTCTAAATCCATTCTGCGAAGACGTGGAGCTGCTGCAACATGTTGTCCAATCAAATATTCTGGATTTCTTCCCGAAATAAGAGAAAGCAAAAATAAACTATCAGCCTCTGGAGCAAGATGAAAATAATGCCCTGGAAATAAAACTACAGGCAATTTTGCATGTGATTTTATGAGTTTTACAGTTTGAGAAACTTCTCCTTCCGTCAGAAGACTTCCTCCTACCATGAAAAATGAAATACCATAATGTGCAGCTTGTGCAGCCAAAAGAGCCGTTTTTTTAGGGTCTATACGGTCAGGGTCTATCAAAACAGCCAACATTTTTTGACCTTTGAGAGCAGCTTCTAAAATTTGAGGATATATGTTCATGCAGTTATCAGTTATCAGTTACCAGTTATCAGTTAATTACACTTACTAAAACTGAAACTAATATTAGTTAAATTCTTTATTTTTTTAATCGCTTACTTTCAAAAACTACTTTTGGCTCTATATGATTTTAGTTGCAAAAATTATCTTGTATTTTGTTCAAGTCTGCACCGTAGGTCTGACTTGGACAAAATAAGCCTTTTTGAAAGAAGAATGATTAT
>DAIUBX010000310.1:0-342 GCA_036846465.1 Bernardetia sp. | reverse complement strand
AGTCTGCAACCAAAATCATATAGAACCCTACTTTTTAATTAAATTTTGATTAAATACCGTAATTTTTAATTCGTAATTCGTAATTGAATTATGAATATTGTAAGTTTATACAAAAATACATATTCATAACCGACTTCACAATTAATATGAAATTTAGCTTCAACAAAACAAAAGTAATTGCAACTGTAGGACCAGCCTCTTCTACTCGTGAACAAATTTTAGAACTCATGGTAGCAGGAGTAGATGTTTTTCGCCTCAATTTTTCGCATGGTTCTTACGAAGACCATAAAAAAGTACTTGACACAATTAGAGAACTTAATCAAAAATTTGAATTTAATGTTT
>DAIUBX010000309.1:0-4628 GCA_036846465.1 Bernardetia sp. | reverse complement strand
GGCGTTGTTGCAACGGTCAGTTTGCTCTAAACGCACTTTTTTGATTTTTTACCAATAAAAAAGTCAAAAAATGGCAGTTTTAAGGCTAAAAATGCTTGTAAAATGACTTTTGTTTTACAAAAAGTGCGTTTCCAGCGTTTCAGCCGTTGCAACAACGCCATTATGAATTATGAGTTTTATTCCTTCACAATTCATAACTCACAACTCATAATTCTTTAGAAGAAGCTAGTTTTAGATAAAATAGCTAAATATTTAGTTTCCCAAAACTTCTCAGAATTAGTAATTTCTAGATACACATTTCCACCTCTTTCTTCAATTCTGTACGAGTTTGAAGGGCGCAAAGGCACTAATTTTACTTTTTTTGCTTTTACGTCGTTTGTACTTCCAATTACAATAGAACTTACAGTACGAATATCAATGGCTGTAAATTTATCTTTTTTACGTCCGTCTGGCTCAAATCCTTTTTTATCATTGATGATAATATTTTTGTCTTTGAGTTCTTTTTCTGAACCAACTACATAATAAGCTGTATTTGCCATTGTACGAGTGTCTTCCAAAACTACGTTTGTAGAATCTAACTCATCAATTTTTCCAGAATAGCGAGATTTCCATCCTTCTACTTCGCCTTCTAAATCAGCAATTCGTCCTTTCATTTGTACGATTTCAGCATCTTTATCTTCTAAAGAACGCTTCAACATCGCTATTGTATTAGCAAGAGCCGAGTTTTGCTGTCCTGAGTCTTTCAGTTTGCGTTCCAATTCAGCTACTTTAGCACGATTGGCTTGCATCTGACGTTCGATTTGTTGCATTCCTTGGTCGATACTCATTCCACCCGTTGAAGGGTCAATATCTCCACCACGCATGTCTGAGGTGAGTTTACGAATTTTGTCTTCTACTTGGCGCATGGAATCCAAACGAACATAAATAACATTCATTTCTTGCTGTAAGTCAGCCTGATACAAGCTATCTTTTTCTCTAGCACGACGCAAGTCTTCTACTTCCATAGCTAGTTTTTTCTCATTTTCGCTAGGTCCTTTATCACACGAAGAGATAAAAAGAACACTAAAAAAGAGTGTAGTAAAAAGGACTACATTATTAAAATTCGATTTAAACATAATTCAAAAGATTTTAGGGTTGATAATTGTTCAGTATAAATAAACAATAAAAAAAATTCTCAGCAAAATTAATATAAAATAAGTCTAAAAAAATTTTCTAGAATTATTTTTTCAAAAGTTTGAAGATATTGTTCGAATTTATATTTATTACTAGCCTAAAAGTACGATTTTTTGTAATTCATTCTCTCTTAAATTAATCAATGTCATCATTTTTGGTTTCCCCTGACTTGACCATTTTTTGATCTTCTGCCGACAAAACACTTTCTATCTGCACACGAACGCCATCTTTATAAGAAACAATCCAAGCGTCATTTACACCCATTTCACGCAAATATTTTTTGAATAAATCAGCTTCCCAATAATCTCTAAAAGCTGCAATAGTATATTTTTTCACTCCATCTTGATCTTCTTCTGCATGAAAACGCCTATGTCCAATAAACTTCATTAAATCTTTATTTCTGAATGCCCCCACCTGTACTCTATAGACAGTTCCTTTAGAATAATCATCTTTTCCATCCGAAGAAGAAGCATCAGAAGTTTCGGCGTTTGATGAAGAACCTCCTCCATTTTTAGCATCTGCTAAAGCTTGTTCTAAGCTATCAATTCTGCGCTCTCGCTCTGCCAAAGCTTGGCTTGTCGAAACGACTTGTTTTTCTAGTTTATAGGCTTCATCAGTGGCTGTTTCGTAGCCTTCTACTTTTTTCTTAAATTCTTCTACTGACATAGATTTTTGTCTTTTTTTCCACACTTTTTCCTGTTCTTTACTCATTGATTGAGCAAAAATAGAATTGGTAGAGAGTAAAAAGATGAAACAAATACTTGCTAAAATAAAACGATACATAACTTTATATTTTTGTTGTAAAAGGTAAATAATGCTGATTTGATAGTTTTGGAAGAACATAAGTAAAAATGCAGACTAAAGCCTACACTACATACAGTTACTCCAAATAAGGCAAATTCTAAACCTAAAAGTTATATTCTATTTGATTATTAATTTTCTTCGATAACTCTATTATAAAATGTGGCTAAATATTCTGTTTTTATAGACTAATGATTTTTTGATTTTGCTTAGTTTTTTAGCAGACCATATCCAAAATAGCAACTATTTTTATTTAAATTTTTCTTTATTTTGTCATAAAAAATCCGTAATTTAATACGATAACTTCAATCTAGTATTCTTTTTTATTTTATTTTATAGCTATGAAAAAGGGATTTCCAAAAAAAATCAAACGTCCTTTGTTTATTTGTTTATTGCTTTTATTTTCGCTCTCCTCTTTTTCTTTCCTTCAAGAAAGCCCCATTGATATATGGATACAAGCGATAGTAAATGATATGATTGAAATGAATGACATATCTAAATATAGTGATAAAGAAATTGCTTCCGATGTAACTATTAATTTCTTTCTTGTTGAGTCTGTAAAAAATAGTAGGCTTGAAGGCGATACAATCAATATGCTAATCAGTAGCGACGGTAAAAAATATTGTACTGAACTAAAGTTCAGATATACACAAAAAGAGGGACACTACTATTTAACATTTTCGCCCATATACAATAAGGTAATTTTAGGTAGAGAAAAGAAATTTATAAATCCTTGGATAGAATCAAATAAACTTTGTGAATAAAATTTCAATATTGTTCCATAAAGTGTATAGATGTAAAAACGGTTTCAAGAATTAAACCTTGAAACCGTTTTTATTTTTAATCAAAAATGACACTATAAATTTACTTTTTAGGAAGCGTTTTGAATCCCATATTATAGAATATAAAAGCAAAAACATCAGCATTTTCTTCAATAGTTTTGCTAGTTGGTTTTCCTGCGCCATGACCTGCATCAGTTTCGATACGAATCATAACAGGAGTTGAACCTTTGTGTTTGTCTTGCAATTCAGCAGCAAATTTGAATGAGTGAGCAGGAACAACTCTATCATCATGATCACCAGTAATGACAAGAGTAGCAGGATAAGAAACACCTTCTTTTACATTATGAACAGGAGAATATCCTTTCAAATACTCAAACATTTCTTTGTCATCTTCAGCAGTTCCGTAATCGTATGCCCAACCAGCACCAGCCGTAAAAGTATGATAGCGAAGCATATCCAAAACACCAACGGCAGGAATAGCTACTTTCATAAGCTCTGGACGCTGAGTCATAACTGCACCCACCAAAAGTCCACCATTCGAACCACCTTTTATTGCCAAATACTCACTAGAAGTATAGTTTTCTTTGATTAAAAATTCGGCAGCAGCAATAAAGTCATCAAAAACATTTTGTTTTTTTGTTTTGATACCTGCATCGTGCCATTCTTTTCCATATTCTCCACCACCTCTAAGATTTGCAACAGCATAAACGCCTCCTTGCTCCAACCAAACCGAATTTACAACGCTAAAACTAGGCGTAAGACTAACATCAAAACCACCATAACCATATAAAATAGTCGGATTTTTTCCGTTTAATTCTGTTCCTTTTTTATAGATAATAATCATTGGAATTTTAGTTCCATCTTTTGAAGCATAAAATACTTGTTTGGATTCGTAATTTTCTGAATTAAAATCAATAGCAGGTTTCCAGTACGACTCATAATTTCCAGCTTCTGCATCAAATTTATAAATGCTGCTTGGGGTGTTGTAGTTAGTGAAAGAAAAATACATTTCTTTCTCTTCTTTTTTTCCACCAAAGCCACCAGCACTTCCAACACCAGGTAATTTTATTTCTCTGATTTCCTTTCCATTCATATCATACTGAATGACTTTAGAAATGGCGTCTACCATATATTCAGCAAATAAATATCCACCACCCGAAGAAGCATTCAAAACATTTTTAGTATGAGGAATTACATCTTTCCAGTTTTGAGGAGTTGGTTTTGAAGCATCTGTAATGACTACTTTTTTATTTGGAGCATCTAAATTAGTAACTAAATAGAGTTTTGAATCTTCATTTGTCATTACATACGTGTCGCTATCTTCATTATCCACAATAGTAACCAAAGGACTATTATTTTTAGATAAATCCTTTATAAAAAGTTTATTTCCAGAAGTAGAATTACTAGCCGAAATCAATAAATACTTTTCGTCTTCTGTCAAATATCCACTTACGTACCTGTGTTTTTGGTCGGCAGTTGCACCAAAAATAACTTTATCTTCACTTTGAGGCGTTCCTACTTTATGGAAATAGAGTTTGTGTTGGTCAGTTTTGGCTGAAAGTTCACTTCCTTCTGGTTTATCATAACTAGAATAATAAAAACCGTCATTTCCTTTCCAACTTACACCACTAAATTTTACATTTCGAAGTGTATCTTCAATCGCTTTATTAGTTTCTGTATCAATGACAATTACTTTTCTCCAATCACTACCACCTTCAGAAATTTGGTAGGCTGCACGACTTCCATCTTTTGAAAAATTAAGTCCTGCCATCGAAACAGTTCCATCTTTTGAAAAAGTGTTGGGGTCTAAGAATACATTATCTTTTTCTTCACCTTCTTTTTTTCTATAAACAACATATTGATTTTGCAAAC
>DAIUBX010000308.1:0-4636 GCA_036846465.1 Bernardetia sp. | reverse complement strand
AATCGAATTGCTATATTATTGATACTATCAAAATAAAAATCAGTTTAGTTAGGTTTATTTTATTAAATCTTAACAAAGAAAAAATAAATTCGTAATTCTTTACCAACTCAAAAAGATAGATGCTTTTTAAAAAAATTATAACTGCTTTTGTCGGACACACAGATACCAATGACGGAATTGATATACGATTTGGTAGGTATTCTGATGCTCACAAAACATTAGAAAAATACGATTCTTGGGCAAGGTCAACAGGTTTCTTTGAACAGAAAAATTACCTACAAGCCTACTTAGAATTTTTCAATTACTTATTAGATGACGATGAGAGTAATTTGAGTTACGATACCGTACAAATCAATAAAGATGGAGCCGTAACCGATTTTAAGATAGATTTTACACTTCAACAAGGTTCAAAAATAGTTCGTGGTTTTGCTAATTCGGAAGAGTTTGTTGGAGAAGTAAAGCTCGTAAAGATAAAAGATGGTTTGCATGTCGCACTTGGAAGGCGATTGATGGAAATGAATTATAACCTTTTATATAGTGGTTTTTCTTTAGATGAAAATGGGGTTATTTGGATTCGTTTTACGACAAATACAGTAGATAGTTTTGCAGGGAAATTATACAACGGACTGAGAGAAATTGCAACTCGTTCTGACGCTCAAGATGATTTGTTATTGAATGAATTTACTAATCAGTTAGAAGCCATTGATGATAAACATATTGAATTTTTGTCAAAAGAACGTCAACAAGTAAAGTTGCGTTTCTTGAAAAAGTGGATAAAAGAAACTTTAGAAGCTACCAAAAACTTAAATGCCGAACGACTTGCCTCGGCTGTTTCATATATGCTGCTTACACTGCTTTATCGAATAGATTATTTGCTTACTCCAGAGGGAACTATAACGGCTATTTTGGAAGATATTCATAAAGTTATTTTTTATGACCAAAACCGTTTGCCTATCCAACGAAATGCCTATGCTATACAGCAGTTTGAGCAATTATTGGCTCTTTCAGATGAAGAATTATTGCCTAATTTTTATGAAACAAAATCTACATTTGGTATTGCCAAACCTGTCTATGAACAAGAAATTAAAGAAATAATAGAAAAGCAGTTACTTGCTGCATCGTGGTTTGATAAAAATGAACAGCAAGAACTTACGCCTTTTGTCTTTGAATATATTGCTGGATATTGTTTGTTTAATTATGGTTTGCCACGTCCGACAAAAGAATTTTTACATCTTTATTTTCAGATTATTTACTCAGATTTTTTTGAAGCTCTAGAAGCAAAACATACTTTTTCAGAAAAAAAAGGTAATCAAATCACGTTACAGAAAAATTTAATTACTAAAAGAATCAATTTGATTTTGGAAAAATGGGAAGAAATGTATCCGAATCTTACCGAAAAAATGCCCAAACTTTCTTATAAAGACTTTACAAAATTTTCATTTGATTATTTCTCCTTTGTGAAAGATTTGAAAATGAACTCCTAATTTCCATTTCCTACCTCCCAAACTCTAATTCCTAAACTATGAAAAAAACTGAACTTACTTTACCGAATACTTTGTCTCCAACTAGACCTGTTTTAATAGATTATCATCTAGATCAACGAACAAGCTCAAAAACTCCAGTTATTGTTTTTTTACATGGTTTTAAGGGCTTTAAAGATTGGGGAGCATTCAATCAAATGGCTGAAATTTGGACAAAAAAAGGGTTTCTAGTTATTAAGGTTAATTTTTCCCACAATGGAACAACTCTTGAAAAGCCTCTTGATTTTGGTGATTTAGAAGCTTTTGGTGAAAATACAATCACAAAAGAACTTTCTGATACAGCAACAGTAATCAATTTTATATGTAATAAAAAATCAGACTTACCTAAACGAAACATAGAAGATATTCGTTTGGTTGGGCATAGTAGAGGAGGAAGTACAGCTATTATTTATGCCTCAAAAGACAAACGAATCAAAAAAGTAATTACACTTTCGGCTGTAAGTGATTTGGAAGCTCGTTATTTTAATGAGAAAAATCAAAAAGAATGGCAAAGAAATGATGTAGTTATTGTTGAAAATGGACGCACAAGACAAAAAATGCCTTTGTATGAATCATTTTATAAGGACTTTAAAAATAATCCTGCAAACTATGCTGTAAAAGAAGCTACTCAAAAACTAAGTCAAGCAAATACACCACAACTTATTATACATGGCTTGAAAGATAAATCAGTTACTCCACAAGATGCACAAGATATTTATGAATGGAGTAATGTCACAGCTAACCAAAATTCAAAACTGGTTTTGATAGAAGATGCAGATCACACCTATAATACAACACACCCCAATTTAATAATCACTCATGAAAATTTGCCTATTCCTTTTTTAGAAATGGCTAATTTGGTAGCTAGTTTTGACTAACATCACTCAAAAAATAGTTATGCTGATAACTATACGTATATCAAAAGTAGTTTTTAAAGTTAAAATATGTTAAATACAAAAAACATTAATTTTGAAGTCAATTTTTAAATTGTACAATGCAGTTTTTAAATTGACTTTTTCTAATTTAAAGACGAAGGTGTTTTTTTTCAAAAAATTAGAATGAAAAAAAACAAAAAAAAATAAAAATCTCTACCTTTTTATTTTCTACCTCTTTTTTCTTAATCAATCAAATTTCTTCT
Source organism: Bernardetia sp. (assembly GCA_036846465.1). Lineage (GTDB taxonomy): Bacteria > Bacteroidota > Bacteroidia > Cytophagales > Bernardetiaceae > Bernardetia. The sequence goes on along the minus strand of DAIUBX010000308.1, from coordinate 1,978 downwards.
AAAAGCAGCTTTTTTAAAATAAATTACTAGCTACGCAATTTTTTAAAGAATTTTTTTAATAACTCTTCACATTCTTGCGCCAAAATTTCATTTTCTATTTTTATTTTTTTTGGAAACAAATTTGAATGGGTAAGAATAGAAAAACCTCGTTGTAAGTCATTTGCTCCATAATAAATCTCCGAAATCTGTGACCAAGCCAATGCACCAGCACACATTACACACGGCTCAAGCGTTACATAGAGCTGACAATCTTTCAAATACTTAAAATTTAGTGTATTGGCTGCTGAGGTAATAGCAATTAGTTCGGCATGAGCAGTTATATCTTGCAGTTTTTCGGTCATATTATGCGCTCTAGCAATGATTTTTTGATTATGTACAATAACAGCACCTACAGGAATTTCTCCAGCTTCAAAACTTTTTTGAGCTTCTTTTAAGGCTTCTCGCATAAAAAAAGTGTGAGAAAAATGTGTTAAAAAATTATTCATTTTTGATTTAGTTTGTTTATGTAAGTTTATTACGTAATATTATTTATTTTTAACATAAATATCAATTCATAAGTCTTTATGTTTTTTGAAATTAATCGTTGAATTTGATTCATTCGTCGAAGATAATAGTTTGTTTACCGATGTAAAGTTGTGTTTGGTTTTAAATGGCATTGTTTATGATAGGCGATATTTTATATATTCAATAAAAATTTTCTATGTAACTTTCATTTTTAATAAAACGTTGTTATATTTGTATATATCAATCAATTATTACAGACACAGTACACTTCGTACTTCTTTTTAAAGCAATACCCACTACTAAGCCACGTTAAGAAGATGCAAACTAAAACTAATTTAAGCAAAGAAAAAAAGTCAGAAAAGGCTAAGGCTAATTTTGAGACTAATTCTGAACCTACTACTAAGAGAAAAAAGAGTTCTCTTTCTTTAGAAGACCTATTACAAGCTAACGATAGTCAGCTTATTACACTTTACAAATCAGGAGACGACAAGGCTTTTGCCGTTTTGTTGAATCGTCATAAAAATAGAATCTTTACTATTCTTATTACGATTGTAAAGGATACATATATAGCTGAAGATTTGATGCAAGAGGCATTTATAAAGGTAGTAGATACAATTCGTTTGGGCAAATACAATGAGGAAGGAAAGTTTTTACCTTGGCTTTCTCGTATTGCTCACAACTTAGCCATAGATTATTTTAGAAAGCAAAAACGTTATCCTACCATTACCGTAGAAGACGGTAGTACAGTTTTTAATACAATAGAATTTACTCAAAAATCTTCTGAGGAAGCTCATATTGAGCAAGAAGTTTGTGAGAATTTGAAAAAGCATGTGCGCCAGTTGCCTGATGCTCAACGAGAAGTATTGATTATGCGTCAGTATTTTAATATGAGTTTTCAAGAAATTGCAGATGCAACACACGTAAGTATAAATACTGCACTAGGAAGAATGCGTTATGCTCTTATCAACCTTAGAAAGCTTATGGATACAAGTGAAGAAATTAACAATAAAGTTAATACGTCTTCGAATTAATAAGTAATTGAAAGGATTGGATACGAGCTTAAATAAGAACAACTCAGAAAACAAAGGCTATTCTATCTATATAAGCGAAAAAGCGTATGAAAAATTCAATCCTATCCAAAATTAGCTCTACTACAATTACTTCAAAAAATCATTTAGAAAGGACAGAAACTGACTTTCAGTATCTTCAAAATCTAGTAGTGCGTTATGTCTATCAAGAAACTTCTTCCATAGAAAATTCAAAGGTAGAACTACTACTTCAATCTAACGAAAAGCTAAATCAGTTTTTCTATGAGATAGTAAATCTAAAGAAACAAATGGATGATTGTCAAACAAGACAAAAACCATCTAGTCAAGTACTAGACAAAATATTGAAGTATTCTAAAAAATAGAAATTCAATTATTATTTCATAAAATATAAAATCATGACATCTCAAAATTATTTTTATCAATTA
>DAIUBX010000307.1:0-4640 GCA_036846465.1 Bernardetia sp. | reverse complement strand
CCCTTTGGGACTGACCTATTTGTGTTTTTCTAAAAAATGTCTAGTAGTATGAAGTATCATTTTGAAACTCGTGAAGTAGTATGCTTTGCGAGTTTTTGTTTTCAGATTTTAATGGAAAATGAATCAAATTTGGCTTCTATTTTCTAAATCTTTACCGTTTTCGCTATCCTCTCCGACAATTATTTTTTTTATTTTTTATTCATTCATTAAATTTTGAAATTCTTCAAAATACTTTGATATATGAATTCCATCTACTAATCCGTGATGTACATCAATTGACATTGGTAGCATTCTTTTATTTTCAATCTTAAACATTTTTCCAAATGTTATTTTGGGTACTGTATCATCAGAATTGAAATTTCTTGCATGTGTTAGTCCTGTGAATTTACTCCATGGTAAAGCTGAATAGTGAATAATATCAAGTCTTTTTGTGTTTTCATTCAACCCTAACCCTTTTGTAGCCTGAACCTTTGTAATTTCTTCTGTCAAGGCTTTATCAAAGGTTTCAAAGTCAAGTGAAAAATTAGTAAAAGAAAAACCAAATGTTCCATTTTCTCTGCCAATTGTCGAACCTGCATGGACAGTATCAAATAATACCACTTTTTTATCAACAACACGACACCTTAATTCTTCTATTTTGTTTACAGCTAAAATTGATTTATGTAAATAATAGGCAAAAAATGAGATGTTATTTTTCTTGGAGTTTTCGTAAGCCTTCGTGCAATCGATTTCTGTTACTATTCCAAAAAATGGATTATCATATTTTGAAAAAAAATCAAAATACTCTTTTCTTGTCCAGTTTTCGAGGTCTATAATTTTCATGTGTATTGTTTAATAAAAAGAGGTCTATTTATCAAAACAAATATAATGAAACTACATTAAAAATGACCAACTACTAATCAAAAGTTAGTTTTATAAATACACACTAACGAAAAAACCCTATCTAAGATACAATCTTCAAAAAACAATCAAATTTGGCTTCTAATTTCTAAATCTGAATAATTTACTCTACTTTCGCTATTTAATTGTTTTCTCAGTACATTTGAGAAAATAAATTTAAGAATTTGCTCTGCCGTTGTTGGTGTCTTCACCAACGACTCCTACTATAAAACTTTAACTGAATTATGGATTATTTGAGAGGATTGTTAGGAATGTTAGTTTTGCTAAGTGTAGCGTATGCGTTTTCTAGCAATCGAAAGGCAATAAATTGGAAGTTAGTCGGCATTGGTATTCTTTTACAAATGGTTTTTGGAATATTGATTACCAAAGTTCCTCAAGTAGCTTTACTATTTGGGTATATTAGTGAAGGATTTGTAAAATTTTTGAGTTTTGCCAATGACGGAGCTAAATTTTTATTTAGTGATTTGGCTGATGTTCCTAAAAGTGGTTTTATATTCGCTTTTCAAGTTTTGCCTACTGTTATTTTCTTCTCTGCCGTAACAACAGGATTGTATTATTTAGGAATTCTTCAAAAAGTATCTTACGGAATTGCTTGGCTCATGGCAAAAACAATGGGACTTTCAGGCGCAGAAAGCCTTTCAGCAGCAGGAAATATTTTTTTAGGACAAACTGAAGCTCCTTTATTAGTGCGTCCTTTTATTGCCAAAATGACTACTTCCGAACTCATGTGTTTGATGACTGGAGGAATGGCAACCATTGCAGGAAGTGTTTTGGGTAGTTATGTTGCTTTTTTGGGTGGTGCAGATTTAGTCAAACAAGCCGAAGTAGCTGCACAATTACTTAGTGCATCGATAATGAATGCACCAGCAGGAATTGTATTTGCCAAAATGCTTATTCCAGAAACCAAACCCGAACTTATTGATTCAGAATTAAAGGTAAACAAAGAAACGCTAGGTGCTAATTTTATTGATGCCCTTGCTATTGGTGCAGGCGACGGATTGAAATTAGCTCTAAATATTGGTGCAATGCTATTGGCTTTTATTGCCGTAATTGCTCTTCTTAATTACATGCTAGAAGTAGTTGGAGATTATACAACTCTAAACGTAATAATTGCAGAAAGTACAAATGGTATTTTTAATAAATTATCTATGGAGTATATTTTTGGTCAAGTTTTTCGTTTGGCAGCTTTTGTAATTGGTGTAGAATGGGCTGATACCTTGCAGGTAGGAAGTCTTTTAGGTCAAAAAACAGTTATTAATGAATTTGTAGCCTATGTAAGTCTTGCAGACCTTCAAGCAAAAGAATTAATTTCAGCCAAATCCATTACAATTGCTACCTTTGCGCTTTGTGGTTTTTCTAATTTTAGCTCTATTGCTATTCAGATTGGAGGAATTGGAGCAATGGCACCCAATCAACAAGCAAATTTATCTCGTTTGGGATTGAAAGCCTTATTGGCTGCAACACTTGCTTGTATGATGACAGCTACGATTGCAGGAGCTTTATTGTCGTAAGACTTTAGAAATAAATTTTCATAAAAAAGGTTCAAACGTTGATGTTTGAACCTTTTTTAGTTATTATTTTTTAGTTATTATTTTATGAAACTCCATTAATCACAATCATAGACATATTGTGTTGTACTTGTTGTTCCTCCAATATTAGCAACACTTGTACGTAATAATCCTCTTGAATCAATCGTATTATTAACTTCTCCTAGTACTGTTCCACTTCCATTTGTTGATACAGTTCTGAGAAGCTGACAATCTTGATACGTGTGTACATCTCTTTGAGTAAGTGTTCCGTTTGCATCAAAAGTTTCTACAAGTTGTGGAAAACTTCCTTGAGTATTCAAGAAATCAGAATAAACAGTATAACCAGTCAATGCTCCTGTTGCTGTGTAGGAATCTGTACGAGTTAAGCGCATATTTGTATCGTATTCACTAATTGTATAACCTGTCAGAGTTCCTGCTGTATCATAGCTATTTGCTCTTACAGTACGGTCGCCATTGCTATATTCATATTCAATATAGCCAGTCAATATACTTCCAAATCTAGTTTCATCTCTTGTTCTTCTTCCTTGTGCATCGTACTGAATGCTTGTAACTACATTTCCTGCAACTGTTCCTGTCGTAATTTGAGAAATCTTTTTTACTCCGTTTATAGTCGTATAAGCATAATTAACTGTCACATTTCCTGCTGCTGTCGATGAAGTGGTTCTTTCTACATAACATTCAGGTAGATTACAAGGGTTATTATTATTTCCTCCTCCTCCACTAGCTGCCGTTACAGTTACTCGTCTAGTGATTTCGTTTGTTCCTTCCGAATTGATAACTACTAATTTTACATCAAAATCACCTGCTGTATCAAAAGTAAATTTAGGATTTTCTTCGGTCGAACTAAAACTTGTTCCTGCTGCTGACCATTGATACGATTCTGCATTTTCACTTTCATTTGTAAAACTCACTTCTTGTCCTGTTTCTGGATTTTCTGGAGAAAAACTAAAACCTGCAACAGGTGGAGGTAATTGAGTAACAGGATTTACAGTAATTCTTTTCGTTATTTCGTTTGTTCCACCTGCTCCTGTCGCTACTAATTTCACATCAAAATCTCCTGCTGTGGTAAATGTAAACTTTGGGTTTTCTTCGGTAGAATTAAAACTCGTTCCTGCTGCCGACCATTGATACGAAGTTGCATTTGTACTCTCGTTTGTAAATGTTATTTCATCAACAGTAGTAATACTTGTTGGAGAAAAGCTAAAAGCTGCAACTGGAGCAGGTGCTGTATTATCTGCTGGTGCAACGCTGATTTGTGTCGTTTTGGTAGAACTTCCTCCTTCTCCTGTCGCTACTAATTTCACTTCAAAATCGCCTACTTCTGTAAATGTAAAGGTCGGATTTTTTTCAGTAGAATTAAAACTTGTTCCTTCTGCTGACCATACAAAAGTAGTTGCATTTGTACTTGTATTATTGAATGTAACGGCTTCGTTTACTTTTGGACTAACAGGCGCAAATGAAAATTGAGCTACTGGTGCTGTGGGAGTTTGTTCTTCTTCATCTGTTTTTTTCGAACAACCTACGACAAAAGAAAGTAAAATAAAGGAAAAAAAAATTCCTTTTAGTGTGGTTAAAAAATGGTGTGATTTCATAATTTAAAATATTTTTGGTTGATAAATTTGGAATAAGACTAAAATAATAAATAGTATTCCAGTCGCTAATAAAATTTACGAAAAATATAACAACAATGTTGCTTTGAGTTTTTTTGAATAGAGCAATTTCAAATTGAATTAAAAATTTCATTCATATTCCATCAAAAATTCTCAAATTCTGCGTATCTTCGATAAAAATTTGATTCCAACTTGTTTTTGTTCTACTTTTTCTTAAAAAATGACTAGCTCTTTTACTCATTCTTCTTCTAATTCTACAACTTTTGAATGTAAATCTATTTCTGAACTACCACAGGTAGCTCAAGCAGTTATTGATTTAGCTAACAAACTAAATAAGCGTATTTGGATATTAGAAGGCGATTTGGGAGCAGGAAAAACTACTTTTACAAAGGCTGTTTGTGCAGCGTTAGGTGTAGAAGAAACAGTCAGTAGTCCAACTTTTGCACTCATAAATGAATATGAGGGAAATTATGATAATAAAAACTCGCAACTTATTTATCATTGTGATTTTTATAGAATAAACAACCCTTCGGAGGTTTTAGAGTTAGGAATAGAAGAATATTTTGAAAAAGCAGAAGAG
>DAIUBX010000306.1:3138-4658 GCA_036846465.1 Bernardetia sp. | reverse complement strand
ACAGAGAATGAAACTTGATAAAGCAGCGAAGCTAAGTACATTTTTTGGAAATAAAACCTTGTTAAATTATCTTATTCAAATAGTATTTTGTATTATCTGTATTTTTAAATCCTGTCAATCCTATTAATCCTTAACAATCATACACTACAAAAAATAGTAGGGTACAGTACAATTTTTCTTTTCCTCAGAACAGTAGTTTTGAAAGAGTAATTATCAAAAACTTCTACCAAAGGAATTTTCAAGCCTTCTACTAAGCAAATCATTGCTTCTAAATTATCTAAGAGTAAATTTTGTTTGAGTTCTTGATAACTCAAAGTACAAATTAATTTTCTTGTTACAGAATAAATACTAATTGCTAGTATTTCTTGATGGATAATTTTATCAAATTGACATTTTACTTTGTTTTTCAAAATTATTTTATTTGATATATTATTTTGATTTATTCTCTTCAAAAAATCCTCTTGTGATAATCTCATTTGTAAAGAATCATTTGCGAAGGGTCTTATAATTCCTAGTTGTACACTTCCCAAAAGCACATTCATAAAATCGCAGTCTTGATAGACAAATCCTGTGTTTTCAGCATCTTCCAAGTTCAATTCTTCCCACACAAAAAAAGTATCTGTTTCTCCAACTACATTTTTTTGTAGATTTTGAGAGAAACAAATACTTTTAAAACATAGAAAAAATAGAAATATCCAAAATAATAAGTTCTTTTTCATTTCTAAACTTTCTATAAATAGTTCTTTTAAAAAATAAATTCGTAATTCGTAATTTAATAAAAAATTATCTTTTCAGTTTAGAATCATATTCCATCTGTTCTACTTTATCCTTTTCTTCTTTATTCTCATAATCACTTCCGTCAACAGGCAGAGGAGGAAAAGCATTGAGTTGTCGCCATAGTTCGTACCAAATCGGAACTTCATTAAGCATTGCCCAACCATAAACACCACTTCCTACACGCAGAGCAGGAGGCCATTCTTCTTCATCTTTTGTATCAGGAATAACCAAAATACGGTATTTATTTTTTGTATTGATATAATCAATAACGGCTATTTTTCCACCAAAAGTTCCCACTGTTGCAGATTCCCAGCCCGAAAAAACAAGCGAAGGCCAACCATCAAATTGTAGACGAACATGTGTACCACGTTGAAGCAAAGGAACATCATTTGCAGAAACATATAGTTCTACTGCTAATTGTGGATTTTCAGGCATAATTGTAACAAGTGCTTGTCCTTCTTTTACAATTTCTCCAATTCCTGTCAATAATGACTTGACAACATAACCCGATTGAGGCGCACGAATAATATAATTTGACTTTCTGACTTCTACATTGGTAAGTTCGTTTTGAAGTTTGGTCAGTTTTTGTTCGTTTTCATTGACATAAGCAAGTGTTGAGCTTTTGTCAGAAATTGCCTTTGCAATCTTACTCACTATTTCTTGGAAATATTGCTTAATTCAAAGCAAGCGAAGTAATTCATTCAGGTGAGGATTTAATGATTTTGGATAACAAATGCTTATGT
>DAIUBX010000306.1:0-3128 GCA_036846465.1 Bernardetia sp. | reverse complement strand
TACTCATATATTCTGCTCGTTTTGAAGAAACCTGCAAAACTGTATTGAGATATTCATTTCTTGTCGTGGCAAGTTTGTTTTGAGCAGAATTGAGTTTTGCTGTTGATTCTTTTGCTTTCAATTCTTTATTTTCTAAATCTGTTTTTGAGGTTAGTCCCTTTGCAAAAAGTTCTTTCTCACGTTCGTATTGGCTAATAGCATTTTGATACTGCGTTTCGATGGCTACCAAGTCGGCACTATCTATCGTAATTTTGTATTTAAGCTGTTCTACTTTATTTCTGGCTTGATTTATTTCCAAATCCATAGCTGCTTTATCGGCTGCAATTTGTTGGTCTAAAGCAACTGCTTTGTCTCCCAAAGAACCAATCGCATCACCTTGAGCATCAATCTGACTTGCCATTCTATCTGTCAAATTTGGATCAAAATAATAGTCTTTAATCTCCGAAATACGTGCAATAGTATCTCCTGCATTGACAAACTGCCCTTCTTGTATGTGCCACGCTTCTATACGCCCACCCACAACAGGATACACTTTTTGAGGTCGGTCTTCTGGGCGAAGTGCTGTAAGCTGCCCAAAACCTGCAATATTTTGCTGCCAAGGAAGGAACAAAAATGCAATTCCTGCCAAAAAAATCCCTAGCGACCAATACGCAACTATTTTTCCATAACGAGGTGTTTGAAGAAGCTCAAAGACATAAAAATCTTCAAATAATCTATCGCCTTCTGGCAGTTTGTTGTCTGAAATTCCTAACATAATTTTGAGTGGTGCAATTTTTTAATGAATCTATTCTTAGTTATTCCTTATGAAGTTAAGGTAATTATTTTTTAAAAGTATTACTATCAAATATAATCATTTCACTTTAAATTTGTTTGATTTTTTCTAAAAGAAATGACTTTATTTTATTCTGACTGATTCAAAATGTTTTTTTAGTATCAACTCTAAATCTGATAATAGTGTTTTGCTAAAAATGTATTGAATAAAAATTTGTGCAAATTAAATTTTGAATTATCACTTTTTTAAGTTAAATTGGTATAGAAAAAGTTAAAAAAATTTGCATTACATCAATCATTAAGTTTTGAAGACAAAGAAAGATACAACCAAATAAACATCACAATAACCTTTTACAATTTACACAAACTTAAAAATCAAATCAGACCTTATGAATTTTACACCCAAAAATACAGCAAATGACAAAGGAACAACTGTAAAAACGTATCCTTCTGTAACTCGTTATATGGCGACAAATCTAACTACTTTCAGTCCAGAACAGCCTGTTTCTGAAGTAATTGATATTTTTTTAGAAAAGAAAATTTCGGGTGCGCCAGTACTCAATGAAAAACAAGAATTAGTAGGAATTATTTCTGAAAAAGATTGTCTGCGTGTAATGATTGGTTCGGCATATCACAATCAACCTATAAATATGGGAAAAGTAGCCGATTTTATGACACGAAACGTACAAACTATTTCAGAAGACCAAGATGTTTTAGATGTGGCTCAAGCCTTTTTGAATACGCCTATTCGCCGTTTTCCTGTTCTGAATAAAAGTGGAAAAGTAATTGGGCAAGTAAGTCGTAGAGATATTTTAAGAGCTGCCGATGTAATAGAATCTACTACGTGGTAGAAAAATCAATTTAGAAGTCAGATTTTAGAAATTAGAAATAAAAGCAAATTCTGAAGTTAGAAATCAAATCAGAGTAGGGAAAATCGCTTACCTTTTCCTACAATAAACTTCATTATTTTTCAAATAAATTCTAACTAAAACCTTCTAAAATTTACTACAACCTATTTTTACTTTTTTAAAATAGTTTTTTTGAGCTATAATTTTCAAACTTTATCAAAAAAATAACGTATTATGAACGACAAAAAAGAATATTCGAACGGAGAACTAACCGTAGTATGGCAAGCACATAAATGTATTCACGCAGCCGAGTGTGTAAAAGCACTACCCAACGTTTATAAACCAAAAGAAAAACCTTGGATAACCGTAGAAAATGCAACAACAGCAGAACTACAGGCACAGATTAGTAAATGTCCGTCGGGAGCTTTGACCTATTATACAAATCAATAAACTCAAAATGCCAACAAGTAAAATAATTAGAGAAGTAAAATATGTAATCCCTGCCGTAGATGTAAATATGGGAGGGATTATTTTGAAACAAGCCTTACCTACTCAAAGAATCAATCAGATAGACCCTTTTTTGCTGTTGCACCACGCTAGTTTTGATTATCGTGATGACGCTCCAGCTATTCATCAAGGCATTGACCCTCATCCACATAGAGGTTTTAGTCCTGTAACTTTCATTATTGAAGGCGATGTTCATCACAGAGATAGCCGTGGTAATAATCAAATCGCAAAAAAAGGAGAAGTTCAGTGGATGCACACAGGGGCAGGAATTGTACACAGTGAGCGTCCATCACAAAAATTAGCAGAGCAAAACGGAAGACAAGAAATTATTCAACTTTGGATAAATTCTCCTGCCAACAAAAAAATGCAGCCTCCAAATTATCAATATATTCCAGAAAAAGATATTCCTGTTTTTTGGTCAGAAGATAAAGCTATTCAAAATAAAGTCATTGCAGGAAATTATGAAGACCTAAAAGGAAGAATAAAGACAGAAAGCGAATTACTTATTATTTGGAGTAAAGCAGAAAAAGAAGGTTCTCAAATGCTATCTATTCCAAAAGAAATGAATGCCATGATTTATTTAGTAAAAGGAGAACTGAGAATAAAAGGCTACGGAAAAGCAATCGAAAAAGAATTAATTGTTTTTGAAACAGATACAGCCGAAAATATAGAAATCAATATCGATACAAAAGCTGAATTTTTGGTTTTGTGTGGTGTTCCTATCAATGAAAAAATAACTCAACACGGTCCTTTTGTGATGAATACACAAACTGAAATTATGGAAGCGATGAGAGATTATCAAATGGGAAAAATGGGCGTTTTGATTGAAGAAAAATAAAAAATAGGGATAAAACAAAGTAGTTTTTCCCTTAAAACCTATTTCTTAAATGCTGAAGAGATAGGTTTTTTCTTGTAAAAAGTTAATTATTCTGGTTGTTGGACAGTTTTTGTGGAAATGAATATAATCGTCGGTGGGGACACCATAGCCGTCAAGCTAATAAT
>DAIUBX010000305.1:1998-4664 GCA_036846465.1 Bernardetia sp. | reverse complement strand
TCATACGGCTGATGAAGCAGGTAGTGCAGATGGTCCTGATTATCGTTTTGGTTGGGGATTATTAAATGCTGAAAAAGCTGTAAACCTTATCACTAATAAAGGTACAAGTTCAATAATTGATGAAAAAACATTAGCTAATAATGGAACATATTCAGTACAAGTAACTGCAACAAGTTCTGCTCCTTTAGAAGTTACTGTTTGTTGGACAGACCCTAAAGGAACACCAGTTTCGGGTAATCAAGTCGATAACGGAGCAATTATGCTTGTAAACGACTTAGATGTACGTGTAACAGGTGGTGGAACTACAAACTTTCCTTGGGTATTGAATCCAGCATCACCAAATAGCGCAGCTACAAAAGGCGATAACTTTAGAGATAATGTAGAAAAAGTATATATTGCTAATCCAGTAGCTGGACAAACTTATACAATTACAGTTTCGCACAAAGGTTCTTTACAATCTGGCTCACAGGCTTATTCATTAATCGTATCTGGAGTGAATTTGGGAACTACTCCTCCTCCAACTTGTGCCGTTCCTAGTGGATTAAATTCATCAAGCATTGGTAATACAACAGCTACACTTAGCTGGTCGGCAGTTAGTGGTGCAACAAGTTATGACGTTCGTTTCCGTCAAGTAGGAACAACTACTTGGACAAACTTAACGGCTACTACTGCTACTTCAAGAAACCTAACACTTCTTGCTGTTGGTACAAACTACGAATTTCAAGTTCGTACAAATTGTGCAGGTTCTTCAAGTGCATATTCTGCAAGTGCTACATTTACCACAACGGGTGGCGTAGTCGTTCCGACATATTGTGCCTCAAAAGGAAGTAATAGTTCTTATGAATGGATTGCTGGTGTACAAATTGGGTCATTTAGCAATACAAGTGGAAACGATGCTGGTTATATAGACCGAACTTCCACAACGGCAACTTTAGCACAAGGAAGTGCAAATGCTATAACACTTACTCCCGGATTCTCAGGAAGTAGTTACAACGAATATTGGAAAATTTGGATTGATTTTAACAAAGATGGTGATTTTGATGATGCAGGAGAATTAGTTTTTGATGCAGGTTCTTTAAGTAGTTCTGCTGTATCAGGAACATTAAATATTGCCTCAAATGCAGCTACTGGCACAACAAGAATGAGAGTATCTATGAAATATAATGGCGCACAAACTGCTTGTGAAACATTCACATATGGCGAAGTTGAAGATTATTCTGTAAATATTACTCAAAGCGCAACGCCTTCTTGTGGTCTTCCTACTGGTTTATCTACTTCATCAGTAACATCTAGCTCATTTACAGCATCTTGGTCAGCAGTTAGTGGTGCATCTTCTTATGATGTACAAGTTCGCACAGGTAGTGGCAATTGGTCTTCTTTCAATAGCACTTCTACGTCACTTAATATAACAGGTGCAGCAGCTTCTACAACCTATGAACTTCAAGTACGTGCAAATTGTACAGGTGCTAGTAGTGCCTATTCTTCAAGTGTATTTGTTACAACTTCTGCACCTCCAGTAGTAAACTATTGTGCATCTAAAGGAAATAGTGTGGCAGATGAGTGGATTCAACGTGTACGTTTAGGTTCTATTGATAACAACTCTGGCTCAAATGGTGGATATGCAAACTTCACAAATCTTTCTACGACACTTACAAAAGGAACTGCTTATACAATTACAATTAATCCAGCATGGTCAGGTACAACGTATAGCGAAGCCTACAATGTATGGATTGATTATAACCAAGATGGCGATTTCAATGATGCTGGAGAAGCTGTTTATACACGAGCTCGTTCAACAAGCACAGAAGTAAGTGGCTCAATTACAGTTCCTTCTTCTGCATTAAATGGTGCAACTCGTATGCGTGTATCAATGAAATACAATGCAAATGCTACTTCTTGTGAAACATTCTCGTATGGCGAAGTAGAAGATTATACAGTAGTAATTAATTCTCCTAATGAAGCTAACTTGAGTCCAGTAGCAGCTACTCCAATTTATGCTACTTTTGATGATGCAGTTTCAACAAGTGCAGAATTTGCTTTTGTTGCTTATCCAAATCCTGCAAGTTCTTCATTGAATATTAAGCTAGGTTACTTTGGAATTAATTCTGAATTAGTAGTATATAGCATTACTGGTGCAGAAATGATGCGTACTTCACTTAGCGAACAAAACACTACACTTGATATTTCTAAACTTGCAAGAGGAATGTATATTTTGAGTGTAAATAGTGGACGTAAAGTAGAAACAATTAAATTCATAAAAGAGTAAAATCTTTAATCTTATACAAACAAAAAGGCTGTCCAATACGGATAGCCTTTTTTATTTTTAAAGAACAACTAAGAATTTAGTTGAACGACTTGTTTTTTTAGTTTTAATACTGTATGTTTGTATCAACTAAAGAGTTAGTTAGTCTTTAATTCTGTATCACAGACTTCCTAGTCTGTGTGAAGTATTGAATTTTAATTATTCCCCAATTCCTAATCCCCATTTCCCATTTCCTAAAAAAAACTATGCAAGAACTCACAAAAGCCGAAGAAAAAATTATGCAACTTCTTTGGGATGCAAAAGAAGCATTTGTAAAAGAATTAATCGAAAAAATTGAAGGCAAAAAACCAAGTTATACAACCGTTTCGACGATTATTCGAATTTTGGAAACCAAAAAATTTGT
>DAIUBX010000305.1:0-1988 GCA_036846465.1 Bernardetia sp. | reverse complement strand
GACATAAAGCCTACGGAAATACACACCAATATTTTCCATTAATAAGTAGAGAAGACTACGCAAAATTTGCGACTACAAGTGTACTAGACCGATATTTTGATGGTTCATTCAAAAAATTAGTTTCCTTTTTTGCCAAAAAAGAAGAAATTGATATTGAAGAACTAGACGACATCATGAAAATGATGGAAAAAGAAGAAGAGAAGAAAAAGGATAACTAACGCTTGCTAAGGTTTGGATTACCAAACCATTATCAACGTTAAAATATGATAACAATCTTCCTTAGCAATCGTCTGTAATCAGACGTTGATGATGGGAAATATAACACCATTCATCATTCACAATTCACCATTTCATCATGAAACTACTATTTTTTGATTATCTGCTGCAATGCAGTTTGTTTTTGGCTTTACTTTACATTCCTTATTTTCTCTTTTTAAAAAATGAAACGTTCTTCAATTTGAATAGAAAATATTTGGTTTCGGCTCTGCTGCTTACGCTTGTTTTGCCTTTTTTTCCATTGAATATTTCTAATTTTTTAGGATTATTTCTTCAAAATTCAGAAGCTGTAACTGTTCCAGAAATTGATATTTTTTTAGCCTATGGAGATGCGATACATAGCGCAACCACAGAAAGTACAAAAAGCATTTTTTCAGAACCTTCTACTTGGATTTTATTAGTTTATACGTTAGGAATTACAATTATTTTTATTAGAATTTTGTTAGGATTATCAATGATTTTGAAACTCTATTTTACAGGACAAAAAACTAAAAAAGAGCATTTTACACTCATAGAAACCAAATCAAAAACTCAGCCTTTTTCTTTCTTTAATTGGGTTTTTATCTCTGCAACTAATGATTTTTCAGAAGCAGAACAAGCCGAAATTATAGCACACGAAAAAGCACACGTCAGACAAAAACACGCCTTAGATTTGCTTTTGATTGAGTTTTTAGGACTTCTGTTGTGGTTTAATCCTCTTAGTTATTTCTACAAAAAAGCGTTGAGAGATACACACGAATATCTTGCTGATGCTGAAACAATTACTCATTTTTCTGACAAAAAACAGTATCTCAATTTACTTATCAATCAACATTTTGTGGGTAGAAACCTGCCTTTTGTTACCAAATTTCACCATTATTCATTACTTAAAAAACGTGTCATTATGATTACTAAATCGCCTTCTCGTGGGATTGCCAAACTCAAAATAATGCTTGCCGTTCCTGCTCTTTTCTTGTGTGTCTTTATGACGAGCTGTTTGAAAGAATATGTTGAGATTTCTGAGCGTTCAGAAGTTTCTTCTAATGACTTTGCAGCAGCTTTTCCGAAAGATTATGAAGTAGAAAAATCGTATAAAATTCGTAAAACTACTACTATGGAATTAGATTTAGAAAAAGATAATGATTATATGTTACGTCTTTTTCCTGCTGAAGATTTTGAAGTTGTAGAAATCAAAATGTTTGATGAAAAAGGAACTCAACTTGTAACTAATTTTATTAATAACAAATTTTACAGAGGTTTTACGTTCAAGAATACGACCACTGCGAAATATAGATTAGAAATTACAGTTCCAGAAAATAAAAAGAATACTTCTTTGGCAATGGCTTCTCGTGAATTTGAAACTGAAGAAGGTACAGTAAATAGATGATGAACAAGGTTTTAAAAAGGTAAAAACCTACGAAATCACTAAAAATAAAGATGAATATACAATGGTTTTATCTGCTGGAACAATGTATAGATTTGATATACAAAGTGAAGAAGAGATTAATATAAAAATCGTTTCTGATAAAGGAGAAGAACTCATTAATTACACTCCTAGGTTAGATTTAGAATACAAATCTGCATGGTTAATGGGAAAACATGAAACAGGAGTTTATTATTTAAAAATAGATAAAAAAGGAATAAAGCCAGCTACTATTGACTTGAAATTTAAGTCGAACATCTAATTTGTCATTGGCATGTTGCTCCCCAGCCAAGTCCTCTTCCCTTTATTT
>DAIUBX010000304.1:0-4665 GCA_036846465.1 Bernardetia sp. | reverse complement strand
AACGGTTTCTCTCTGCTGGGTCTAATCCTGCTGTGGGTTCATCTACAATAATCAGTTTTGGATTTGCTAAAAGTGCTTGAGCAATTCCGAAACGCTGTTTCATTCCTCCACTAAAACCTCCTAAATTCTTTTTTCTTTTATCGTATAAATTCGTTTTGTTTAAAAGTGCTGTTACTACTTCTTTACGTTCTGTTCTGTTCGTAATTCCTTTCAAAACTGCCAAATGGTCTAACAAAACTTCTGCACTTACTTTTGGATAAACGCCAAACTCTTGAGGTAAATATCCTAAAATAGAACGTACTTTATCTTTTTGTTCTAAAACATTGACTTCTCCTTTTGAAGATTGAAAGGTAATTGTTCCACTATCAGCTTCTTGAAGTGTGGCAATGGTTCGCATGAGAGAAGATTTTCCTGCTCCATTTGGTCCTAAAAGACCAAACATTCCTTTATTTATGGTAAGTGAAACGTTTGTAAGAGCTTGTACGCCATTTGCATAGGTTTTATTGAGATTTTTGATGTTTAATTGCATAACAGTAGTTGAGTTAGTGAAAAATAAATTTTGGAAATATTGAATTGATGTTGTAGTAGATTGCTTTTTTTTAACAAGTTGTACGATGGGTATAAAAATTACAGTTTTTAAGAAAAATTTAGGTGTAATCTGAGTTATTATTTTCTTCTTGTATAACAAATCCTGACTTTTTTGTGATTTATCCAACCTTAAAAAGATACGAATTATTTACTAATCCTACACTAGCTGTTCTATTTCCAAATAAAATTATCAATTTTGATAGAATAAACGTAATTTTGTCGTTTGAAATAAAATAAGACAATAGATTAAGCAAAAGCTAAAAAAAGATGGTTTATTTATGCCGAAAAGAGCATTTTTGCGCTTCACATAGATTATTTAATCCTGCTTGGAGCGATGAGAGAAATGAAGAAGAATTCGGAATTTGTTCGAATCAATATTTTCATGGACATAATTTTGAATTGATTGTAAAAGTAAAAGGAAAAATTAATCCAAATACAGGTTGTGTTTTGGATTTGAAACGACTAGGAAAATTGATACGAACTGAAATTATTGATAAAGTCGACCACAAAAACCTTAATATTGAAGTAGAGTTTTTGAAGGACAAAATTCCGTCTTGTGAAATTGTCATTATGGAATTTTGGAAAATTCTTGCTCCAAAGATTGTCGCTATGTCTGATAAAAGTGCAGTTTTACATTCTCTGACACTTTTCGAAACTGAAAAAAATTATGTGGAGTATTTTGGAGAGGAATAGTTGTAACTTATACTTTTTAAGATACAAATACACGGCAAGATGCTGAATATATATTACTCACTCGGCAAAGCCAAGTGAGAGCAATCTTGCCATGTATAGTAGAAAAAAATATAAACTCATAGAAATTTTAATGCTTGTATAAAATCTTTATCAAGATTTTTATTTGAATAAGGATTGAAGCCAGATTTTAGTTTTGTCTGTTAATTGTTTGCCGTCAGATGTAACTCTTGAAGGGATGAAAAGCCCACCGATTTCATCTCCTTTTCTTATTTCTGAATCTACTCCTGCAGAACTGAAACAAAAAAAATCATTTTCTTCTTTTATGGCTTTAGGGCTAGTGGCTGTTCGAACAAAAGATACTGAATTGTCTGAATTTATGCTATAAATACCCGTTAAAATAGGTTTAGCAGAGGTATCTTTTATATTTTTGATATGTAAAAAAGATAAAGTATTCCATTTTTTTTGATTTTGCCAATTAGTATTCAACGCATTTATATCCAAATCATACTCCATATCCATCCATTCTGCAAGATGTAGCAGTAATAGGGGAATATCTTCATGAGCAAGGTTGGTATTATTAGTGAGTGGTGTAAAACCTGAAAAACGCAAGTTCATTTCACCCAGAAACAAAGTATTAGTGTCCTCCTCTATCAGAAAATCAGGCTGAAAATAACCTTTATAACCAACTTGCCTAAGTTGCTCCCCCATTTTGATAGTATATTCTTTTGCAGATTGTATAATAGGGTCTGGAAAAGCATTTGCAAAAAACTCATTTCCTGACCAACCACCTTGATAGATATTGATTTCGGGTATGCCAATAAGTTCATTGAGAAGTGGAGAAACTGCTACACCATGTTGGGTAATACAGGCTTCTAAACTAGCACCTCTACAGTTAATACGCTTCATTATTCTCATCTCCTCTCCACTGGCGATTTCAGATTGATGTGTTATGAAATCTGCCTCATTGGAAATAAAAAAAGTAGTTTCGCCTCCTAATCCATGTGGCATTTGGACAACTAATTTCTCACCTAAATGAGTCGATATATTCTGAAGATGTTCATAATTTTCTATAGGAGAAATAATGTAAGGCACACAAGGAACACCTGCCTTTTCTGCAAGACGGTTTGTGTTTATTTTATTATCCCATTGATGTCTGATGGCAACTGAAGGCAAACAGATTTCTAATCCAAGTTGGGCAGCTAATAGTTCTGACTCTTCATCTAAAAACCAAGTCAGTAATTTGCCATTTTCTTTACTTTTGATAAAATCTATGACTTCAATATTCGTCAGAAGCGCATTGAGTGTCTGTTCACATGTATGGGAACTGTTGTATTGAAAAGATTTCGGAACAAAGATATTAGGATGCAAACCACCAAAGGTATCCGTAGCACAGATAAAATGGATGTTTCCTATATATTCTTCCATTCCAAGGGCAGAAAACAAACACCAGTCTATAAAATAAACTGGTTTTGTATTTTGTAGCATTAATTCTCTAAGTGGAGGACGAGGCATGAATTTAGGTTAAATTTTAATGAGATAATTTGTATTTTATTTTAGTTTTTACAACATTGATTAAGCAAAGTTTTGCTGTTCCTCGGCTATCCACTCGGCTATCAAAATAGCTGACTTATATGTTAAGTAAATAAGGCGCAAATTTAGTCGTAATTTTATATTTCTTGGTTTTTTATTGCTAATTTTTAATTTCATAATTGATGTTGTACTAGTAGCAAATTTTACTTCAAACAGATTTACATTTCCCTCTTTCAATTTTAAGATTTATATGTAGTTTTGTAAAAACTTGTAAGAAAACATATTCTAAATAAACAGAATGTTCAACCATACAGCAAAAACTCAAAACTTCTTATGCAAAAGAAAATCAAATCTGCGCTCATTTCAGTATTTTATAAAGACGGTTTAGAACCTCTTTTACAAACTCTAGCTAGTCAAGGAGTTACGATTTATTCCACAGGAGGAACTCAAAAATTCATTGAAGAACAAGGCATTTCGGTTGCTCGTGTTGAAGACCTTACTTCATACCCTTCCATTTTTGGAGGACGAGTAAAGACACTTCACCCAAAAGTTTTTGGAGGAATTTTGCACCGTCGCAACGTAGAAAGCGATAGAGAAGAAGCCAAAACTTACGATATTCCAGAAATTGACTTAGTAATTGTAGATTTATATCCTTTTGAGGAAACCGTCAAATCAGGTGCAGGCGAAGATGATATTATAGAAAAAATTGATATTGGTGGAATTGCGCTCATTCGTGCAGCAGCCAAAAATTACAATGATGTAGTTATCATTTCTGACAAAAAAGACTATCCACTTCTCAACAAAATTTTGAGAGAACAAAATGGAAGTACTAATTTAGAAACTAGACGCAGTTTTGCTACAAAAGCATTCAATACTAGTTCGCATTACGATACTGCCATTTTTAATCATCTCAATCAAACTACTACGCAAGGAGATGAACTCAATTTAGTTTTCAAACAAAGTATTAAAACAGGAAGAGCCTTGAGATATGGAGAAAATCCACATCAGAGAGGCTATTTTTATGGAGATTTGGAAGCTCTTTTCAAACAAATTAATGGTAAAGAGTTATCTTATAACAACCTTGTTGATGTTGATGCTGCTGTTGCTTTGATTGATGATTTTGAGGATTCGAAAGACCAAACTCCTGCCTTTGCAATTCTTAAACATACAAACGCTTGTGGAATGGCAACTGCCAAAACAGTTGCAGAAGCCTACAAAAAAGCCTTTGCAGCCGATACACTTTCTGCTTTTGGAGGTGTTTTGATTACAAATAGTGAAGTTGATGCCGAAGCTGCCGAAGCAATGAATGATTTATTCTTTGAAGTTTTGATTGCTCCTAGTTTTTCAGATGCTGCGTATGATATTCTTTCTCAAAAGAAAAATCGTATTCTTTTGAAACGTAATGATGTAGCTTTTTCAACTACGCACTTCAAAACACTTTTAAATGGTGTCATTTCACAAGATGCTGATAAGAGAACAGAAACAAGAAAAGATTTGAAAACGGTAACGAAAAAAGAACCAACAAATGAGCAAGTTGAAGCGTTACTTTTTGCAAACAAACTCGTAAAACATACCAAATCAAATACAATTATTTTGGCTGTGGAAGGACAACTTTTGGCGAGTGGTGTCGGACAGACTTCTCGTGTAGATGCGCTCAAACAAGCCATTGCAAAAGCAAAAGTTTTTGGTTTTGACTTAAAAGGTGCTGTAATGGCTTCTGATGCTTTTTTTCCTTTTCCTGATTGTGTGGAAATTGCAGCACAAGAAGGAATTAGTGCAGTCATTCAACCCGGAGGCTCAATAAAAGACCAAGATTCTATTGATGTATGTGATGCAAATGGAATGGCAATGGTT
>DAIUBX010000303.1:0-4678 GCA_036846465.1 Bernardetia sp. | reverse complement strand
TTGAGTATAACTTTGCAGACTTTCATTTCTCTACAAATTATGTATTTAAAAAAGAATATAAGATGTTCAGTATAACAAAACAAACCCCTCCCTATTTTCCCAAAAAAGCTGAAACGTTGCCTTTTTGGGAATCTTTTTTTGAAGAAAATCTAAAAGACTTTTTTGAAGAAAAACCTATTTTAGATTCTATTTTTCTTCATAAAGAAGCCTTTGAAGTTATCAAAAATCATATTGGTTTTGGAAAAGATACAGCAGACAATCAAGTCGAACAGGGAGGTTTGCTTTTTGGAGAAGTAATAGAATACAAAAATGAAGATAGTGAAGAAAACGAAACTAAATTTATAGGGATTGTTAATTATGCAATCGCTGCTAAAACGGCTGAAGGTTCGATGAGGCATTTACATTTTAATCATGCTACTTGGCATTCTCTTTTAGAAGAATACGAAAAAATTGAAGAAAAAGAATCTAAAAAACAACTTATAGGTTGGTATCATACGCACCCCAAACAATTAAAAGTTTATTTTTCTGATGTAGATAAAGAAAATCATCTTACTTTTTTTGATAAAGACTGGCATTTTGGTTTGGTTTTGAATCCACAACGAGAAGAAATAAAGTGTTTTTTGGGAAATGAGTTTGAAGAAGTTTTGTGTATTTTGGAATAACCTAGGAAAAAGTCATGAAAACTTTACCCTTTAAATTATTTTCCAAACCAATAAAAGGCGAGTTTTTGGATTTTGAAACGTTCATGTCTTTTTCAAAATTCCATTCTTCATTTGGATAAAAAATAGTCAGATTTGCTTTTTCTCCTTCTTTGATTTGAGGTTGTTTTAGTTTTAAAATCTGTCTTGGATGAGTTGTAATTTTTTGGATTAATTCTTCTAAACTTAAATGGTTTTCCGTTTGCTTTCTAATTGCAGCAAAAGCAGTTTGAAAATTTATCATTCCAAAATCAGCCAAATCAAACTCTAATTTTTTGGCTTCTTCATCGTGTGGAATATGATTCGAGACAATAACATCAATCGTATTGTCTTTTAAACCTTCCAAAATAGCATCCTTATCAGTTTGAGTACGCAGAGGAGGAAAAACTTTCAAAAATGTATCAAAAATAAAGTTGTCTTTTGCCAAATCTTCATCTAAAAAAGAAAGTTGATAAGCTGCTATATCACAGGTTACATGCAAGCCTTCTTGTTTTGCTTTTCTGATTAAATCCACACTTCTAGCCGTAGAAATAGTTGAAAAATGAATCTTTCCACCTGTATAACGCAAAATTTCTAAATCTCTCTGAATCATCATTTCTTCTGCTACGGAAGGAAGTCCTTTTAAACCTAATTTTGTCGATGCAATTCCCTCGTGCATGTGTCCGTTTGAGAGATTTTTGTCAGAAGGAAGTTGCATCACAAGTCCGTCAAATGCTTGTGCATATTGCAAAGCACGTAACAAAACGCCTGTATGAGAAACATTTTTTAGTCCATCAGAAAAAGCAACAGCACCAGCTTTATGGAGATCATACATTTGGGTCATTTCTTGTCCTTCTGCATTGTGTGTAAGTGCTGCAATCGCCAAAAACTCTACTTTTGAATTTAATTTCTTATTTTCTTGCTCTAAAAAATAAATATTTTCTTTGTTTTCTATCGTCGGTTTTGTGTTGGGCAAAATAGCCACCTGCGTAAAACCTCCCAAACTTGCTGCTTTACTTGCACTCATCAAAGTTTCTCTATGTTCCATACCCGGTTCAGGCACACAAGCACGTATATCACACCAACCCACCGAAACAAAAGCACCTTCACAATCTAATTTTTGATAATTTGTAGGAATTGTTATATCTGAATTATGCTCTTTGATGTGAGTAATTTTGCCATTATTAATTCCGATACAAAACTCTGTATTTGAATTATAATTTGTGTCTATAATTTTTACTTTAGGAAGCCAATACGCAGTTGAGTTTTCTGATTGCATTTTTTGAGCTAAAATTTTTGAGCTAGTGAATTTAGATTTGATTACAAAGGTAAAAACTTTGATGGAAAATTTTAGGACTAGTTTTGATTCTATTAAAAAAAATGATTTATCATTTTTTAAGAAACAAAAAATAATAGGTTTCCATAAATTGCCTAGAAGAATAGTATCAGAATTTTCAAAATTATATTTATACTCATTTTATTTTCTATGCAAAACGCTAACAAACCCTTTTTTATAGCCTTTTTAGTTTTATTTGTGTCTGTTTTTTCTTATCAAAAAATACTTGCACAACAAACATTTTATACCAACGGCATCACAGACGAGCGAAATACCGTTTATGCTTTTACAAATGCGACTATTTATACTGACTATCAAACCAAAATTTCGAATGCTACTTTAGTAATTAAAGAAGGCAAAATTTTGGAAATCGGAACAAATATAACTCTCCCAAAAGGGGTAGTAATTGAAGATTTGAAAGGCAAAGTAATATATCCATCTTTTATAGATTTATATTCAGATTATGGAATGCCAGCCGTTGAAAAGTCAAAAAGTGGTGCATGGTGGCAATTACAACTTACGCCACAAACGCAGTATGCTTTTGGTAATAATGAAGCCGTAAAAGCACATCATAAAGCAAGTGAATTATTTAATCCAAAAGATAAAGCAGCCGAAAAAGAAGCCGAAACTTTGAGAAAACTTGGCTTTGGAACTCTACTTTCACAGCAACAGGACGGAATTGTGAGAGGAACTTCTGCGCTTGTTTTTTTAGGAAACGGAACGGCAAATGAACAGCTTTACAAAATCGATGCAGCAGCAGGGCTTTCTTTTAATAAAGGTTCTTCTTCACAGTCTTATCCTTCTTCGTTGATGGGTTCGATGGCACTTTTGCGCCAAACGTATCTTGATGGAAAATGGTATGCAACTGGAGCAGCAAAAGACAAAAATTTAACACTTTCTGCTTGGAATACACTACAAAATCTCCCTCAAATCTTTGAAGTAGATGATAAAATGAATGCGCTTCGTGCTGATAAATTGGGCGATGAGTTTGGTAAACAATATATTTTGAAAGGAAATGGCGATGAATATCAAGCAGTTGATTTAATCAAAAATACAGGAGCTTCTTTTATTATTCCTCTTGATTTTCCAGAGGCTTTTGATGTAAATGACCCTTTAGATGCTCAATTTATTTCGTTTACAGCTCTCAAACATTGGGAATATGCAGTTTCAAACGCAGCTATTTTAGAAAAAGCAGGTATTAATTTTACATTCACAACAGATGGACTAAAAGACAAATCTAAATTTTTGGAGCATCTTAGAAAAGCAGTTGGCGCAGGTCTTTCAAGAACAGCAGCTTTAAAAGCTCTTACTCACACACCAGCCAATCTTATTGGAGAAGGAAATAATTTAGGCATTTTGAAAAAAGGTGCAGTAGCTAATTTTATCATTACTTCTGGAGATTTATTTTTATCAAAAACAAAAGTTCATCAAAATTGGGTAAAAGGACAAAAAAATGAAATTGTTCCTTTTCCAAATTCTTCGTATGCAGGAATCTATGATTTGACGTTGGAAGAAGAAGGCAAACCAAAATTATATAAATTGGAAGTTTCTGGCGAAGAAGATAATTTGGATTACAAAATTATTGATGGAAAAGATACATTGAAAGCAAAGGCAACATACGAAAAAGGAATTTTTGCGCTTCAATTTTCTCCTCAAACTCAAACAGAAGCGATTCGCTTAACAGGTTGGTACGATTCAGAAGGAAAATATTGGTCAGGTTTTACACGTACAGCAGGTGGAAAATGGGTTTCTTGGGAAGCCAAAAATTCAGATTCTAATCAAAAAATAAATCAAGCTATTGGAGATGCACCAAAAGTTGATTCTACGTTACAGGTCTTCAAACCTATTTTTCCGTTTGCGCCTTATGCTTTCCAAACACAGCCAAAAGTTGAAACTGTTTTGATAAAAAATGCTACAGTTTGGACAAATGAAAGCGAAGGAGATGCAAAAGGTATTTTAGAAAATATAGATGTTCTGATTATTGATGGAAAAATAAACAAAATTGGAAAAAATCTTTCTACACCAAATGGAGCAAAAACCATTGACGGAACAGGCAAACATTTGACAAGTGGAATTATTGACGAACATTCACATATTGGCATTTCGGGAGGCGTAAATGAAGGCGTTTATGCAAATAGTTCGGAAGTAAGAATTGCTGATGTAATTAACCCAGAAGATGTTAATATTTATCGTCATTTGGCAGGTGGTGTTGTGGCTTTGCAACAATTACACGGTTCTGCAAATCCGATTGGAGGACAGTCAGCTGTTATAAAATTGCGTTGGGGAAAAACAGCCGAAGAAATGAAAATCAAAGGCGCACCAGAGAGAATCAAATTTGCATTAGGAGAAAATGTAAAACATTCAAACTGGGCAGAATATGGTCGTTTTCCACAATCAAGAATGGGAGTTGAGCAGTTTTTGATGGACGCATTTACACGAGCAAAAGAATACGAAGCAGCCAAAAAAGCAAATCCAACTACTACAAGAACAGATTTACAGATGGAAACGCTTTTAGAAATAATCAATGGCAAACGTCTTATTTCTTGTCATTCGTATGTAGCCTCTGAAATTTTGTCGACGATGCGTGTTGCTGAAAAATTTGGTTTCAAAATCAATGTATTTACGCATATTTTGGAAGGCTATAAAATTGCTCCTGAAATGGCAA
>DAIUBX010000302.1:0-4697 GCA_036846465.1 Bernardetia sp. | reverse complement strand
CATATCTTGTATTTTTGATATTGACAGCACCAAAATAAACAGCCAAAACATAAAATGTAGTATCAGTCGATCCTTGAAGCGTTGCAGCTACTTTTCCAACAAAAGAATCTACTCCATACGTTGTAAAAGCATCAATCATAAGTCCTCTTGCGCCACTCCCACTTAATGGTTTCATAATAGCAACAGGTAAGGCTTTTACAAACTGAGTATCAAAACCAAACAAAGAAATCAACCAACTTACACCCGAAATAAGCATTTCCATTGCACCCGAAGCACGAAAAACTCCAATAGCAACAAGCATTGCAACCAAGTAAGGAATTACTTTTATAGCAATAGAAAAACCTTCTTTTGCACCTTCGATAAACGTTTCATAGACATTTACTTTCTTAAAAGCAGCCCAAGCAATAAAACCAACCATTACACCAAACAAAATAAAATTACTTGCAACAGAAGAATAAAGACTAATTTTTTCTTGTGGCAGTGTACTAAAAAACCAAGTAATCAGAGAAATAAAAGCAGTAAGTCCACCTAAATAAGCAATAACTACAGGATGTAAGAGATTGAGTTTTTGTTTAATTCCAACAGCTAAAATACCAGCTAGTGTCGCAAAAAAAGTAGCTATCAAGATAGGCACAAATACCTCAGCAGGATTGACAGCACCAGCCTGTGCACGATATACCATAACTGAAACTGGAATAATAGTCAGTCCAGAAGTATTCAAAACCAAAAACATAATTTGTGCATTACTTGCCATTTCAGGTTTTGGATTTAGAGATTGTAATTCTTCCATTGCCTTCAATCCTAATGGCGTAGCTGCATTATCCAAACCCAACATATTTGCCGAAAAATTCATAAGCATTGCCCCCACAGCACCATGATTTTTTGGCACTTCTGGAAAAAGATGCTTAAAAAGTGGACTTACCAATTTTGCTAACACCTCAATTGCTCCTGCTTGTTCGCCTATTCGCATAATACCTAACCAAAGTGCCATTGCTCCTGTCAAGTAAAGAGAAATTTCGAAACCTGTCTTTGCACTCTCAAAAGTAGAGTTGGTAATCTTAGAAAAAACTTCTATATCACCTGTAAATACTTGAAATATAGCAAAGATAAAAGCAATGAGAAAAAAACCTATCCAAATTCGATTAAGTGCCATATGTGTTTTATGATTTTGATATAAATGTAAGAAGTAAGTAATTTCTAGTTGCTATTCCTTCAAAAAGGAAAAATTTTAATAAGACAAAAGTAAAAATAAATTACAAATGTGTGTTTTATAGGTTGATTAGCATACTAAATTAAATTTTTTGACGTACTTTTACTAGAGAATTTTATTAAGTAGTATTTTTCAATAAAAAGTAAAAATACAGGAGTTCTGAGTTTAAAATATAAATAAATATATATTATTGTATAGAGATTCTAGACCCTAAAACACTATATATATCAGTAAAAGCATTCTATAAATAGTTTTAAGATAGGATTTTTTTAATCAAAATCTGAATCTGAATGAATTAAACTAACTAGAAAATCTACTTATTTACAAGAAAATTAAATAGCAGTCTAAAATTATATAACTAATATTAATAACCTATGACTTGCTAATTAAGCAAACCACTTCAAACACAACAATCATATATGGAGTCTTATTTTGAGTTTTTCTATTCTTCACCAAATTTTGAAGAAATTGATGCGAAAAGCATTCGATATATTACAGACAAAATCATTCGTAAATCTGATGCTGCCTTAGCTGTTATTTTGGGAAGCGATGCACAAACTTTCGAAATAAAAATGGAAAAATGGGATGAACTAAACCACAAATTAAGCAGTATTTCAGGCATTATTTTTCTTTTAGCTCATACTTCTTCCAATAAAGAGGTTTATCAACAGGCTAACCAAAGCGTACAAGTTTTGCAAAGATATGCAAACGGTCTTTCTCTCAATGAAGAATTATACAAAGCTATCAAAAAATACAGTCTATCTGATGATGCTCGTTGGCTAAAAGGCTATAAAAAGAAGTTTATAAAAGAAACTGTCAGAGAATTCGAACGCAATGGTTTTGCACTTGTTCAGCAAGATAGAGATATATTGAGAACCTTAAAAGACCAATTATCAGACTTCTCTAATGAGTTTTCAAGAAATATTGCAGAGCATCAAGATCAAATTATTATTTCAGAAGAAGATATAGAAGGGCTTCCAGAAGACTATAAAAACCGTCACAGAATCAAAGATGGAAATGGAATGTATAAAATTACGCTAGATTCTCCCTCTTTTCGTCCATTTATGCGTTATGCAAAAAGCGAAAAATGGCGTAAAGAACTCTATATAAAGTATTTGAATAGAGGAAATCCAAAAAATACAGATGTGCTTATCAAAACAATAGCTCTGCGCAATCAAATGGCAAATTTATTGGGTTATAAGACCTATGCGCAATATGTCATTGAAGAAAAAATGGCAAAAACACCTGATACAGTTTGGAATTTTGAAGAAGAACTTACCAAAAAAGTAAAACCAAAAGCAGAAAAAGATTATAAAGAACTTTTGAGCATTACAGAAGGAAAAGAAGAGTTACAGGATTGGGAAACAGGGTATTACAATAATATTTTATTAGAAAAAAATTATAATCTGAATGCAGAAGAAGTAAAACAGTATTTTGAACTGAATAATGTATTTAAAGGAATTTTTAGGATTTGTAAAGAGCTTTTCGGAATTGATTTTGTCAAGATGCAACATCATTCTGTTTGGCATGAAGATGTTATTGTTTATGAAGTACGAAAAAAGAATACCGTTGTAGGAAAAATGTATTTGGATTTGTACCCAAGACCGAATAAATATAGCCATGCAGCTTGTTTTGGATTAGTCTCAGGGATAGAAACACCAAGAGGTTATCAAACACCACATACGGCATTAGTTTGTAATTTTCCTCCTTCTACTTCTGATTCGCCTTCGCTTCTTTCTCACGACCAAGTAACGACGGTCTTCCATGAGTTTGGACATGGTTTGCATCAGCTTCTTACTAAATCGCCTTTGGCAGCCTTTGCAGGAACAAATGTAGCAAGAGATTTTGTAGAAGTACCTTCACAACTTTTTGAAAACTGGGCGTGGGATTATGATATTTTGAAAGACTTTGCACTTCATCACAAAACAGGAGAGGTTTTGCCAAAAGAACTCTTCGATAAAATGGTCGCTGCAAGAAATGTGGGTTCTGGGTTATTTACACTCCAACAAATTTTATATGGAACATTCGACCTTACATTACATGACAACTACAATCCACTTACAGACGAATCGCCAAGCAAACTATTTAATAACTTACAACGTCAGATTACACTTACTCCACCAATAGAAGAAACCGATTTTCCTTCTGGATTTGGTCATTTGATGGGTTATGCAGCAGGATATTATGGCTACTTATGGGCAAAAGTATATGCCGAAGATATGTTTTCTGTCTTTGAAAAAGAAGGATTATTGAATCAAAAAGTAGGTAAAAAATATGTTGATAAAGTTCTTTCTAAGGGAGGAAGTGAAGATGAAATGAGCCAAATCAAAAGTTTTTTAGGAAGAGAACCAAAACAAGAAGCCTTTCTAAAATCATTAGGTTTATAGAAGATAATAAAGGTTTATAAACACTTATTTTGTTTTTTTTGTAAAAAAACATAGCTTTGTGCAACCCTTTTATGATTCGTTGGGTCTTAATAGTGTAAGGCAAACTTGCCATTTCATCGAAAATGTGAATGTAATTGTAGTTTTATTCTTTCAGTTTGTAATTTTTAATTATTTATTGACTTATCAATTTTTTGCGCCAACTGCAATTTTATTTCATTTTCGCTAATCATAAATTAAAATTCCATTTCTTGTTTGTATAAGAAATGGTTTTTTTTATGCCTTTCTATTTCTTGTTTTAAGAAAATAAAAAAACTACTTCAAAAATTGTAAAAATCTAAGAAGTAGTTAGTTATTTGATTCAATATGTAGAGGCAGTACACATAAAATTTGTTTCATAAATTGTATGGTAGTTTAGAAGATGTAGAGTCTATAAGGATTTTGTTTTTTTGTAAAAAACCCAAATGATTCGCTAAATAATTACGGTTTTACCCAAGTTAAGATTGTAGTTTTCATAATAGATAGAATTTAATAGTTGTGTTTGTTAAAGCTAAAATCGAACCGTTTTATAAGTCCTTGTAATTAGAAGAGTCAAAAAGTATCATTTTAGTTGCATCCAGTAATTAATTTATTTTGGTGCTTTGTTTCTTGTCTTCTGTCTATAAGACGCTAAAAACTCTAAAAATGCACACGCAAACTATAAAATTTAACATTTTTTTTGACATTTTCTTTCATTTACTCTCAATAGCTTCATAATTACGTCAAAAACGCCTTTTTTTAAGACTAAAAATTAAAATTTTATTGTAATTTTTTAATAAATAGATTAAGCTATTTTTAGAGTTCTTGATGAAATTATGCTATCTCAACCTTTTTAATCTGTCTTAAAGTTCCATTTTTGATTGTAAATTGTGGAATTTTTACAAAAAACAACACAAGTAATTGATTTTGAGATAATTAAATTTCGATATTTATTTTTAGTCAAAGACTATTAGAAAATAGGGCAAACGCACGAAATTTTAATTCATTCTCTGTTTACAGTTTTGTGCTATATTTTACCATTATCAAGGTCAATTTTTTTCAAAAATTAACCATTGCTAAGGTAG
>DAIUBX010000301.1:0-4700 GCA_036846465.1 Bernardetia sp. | reverse complement strand
AAAAGCCAACTTACAGACGGAATAATTTACCTCAAAACACTTACTTTCAAACGGTTTTGGAATGGTGTTTTGTTACTTTTTAGTTATTACCTTTCTAAAATCACAAAGAAAAACTATCAAAAAGGATTTCCGATAAGTATCGCCTTTGAGCCGACAACGACTTGCAATCTGAAATGTCCTCATTGTCCGTCTGGCTTACGTCAGTTTTCTCGCCCTACTGGAAATGCTACAAATGCCATTTTTGAAAAATTATTGAGTGAAGTTTCACCTTATCTGACTTATCTGATTTTTTATTTCCAAGGAGAACCGTATATAAATAAACACTTTTTGGATTGGGTAAAATTAGCAAACGAAAAAAATATCTATACAGCCACTTCCACAAATGCACATTATCTAACAGAAGAAATTGCAGAAAAAACGGTGCTTTCAGGACTTTCTAGGCTTATTATTTCTTTAGATGGAGCAAATCAAGAAACCTATCAAAAATACAGGATTGGAGGAAATATCGATAAAGTTTGGAAAGGAATAGAAAATGTAGTCGCTTTTAAGACAAAACACAAGAGCAAAACGCCTTTTATTATGCTTCAATTTATTGTCTTCAAACACAACGAACACGAAATAGAACAAATAAAATCAATAGGCAAAGAACTAGGAATTGATAAAGTAGTCATCAAGACAGCACAAATTTATGATTATGAAAATCAAGCTGATTTTATTCCAGAAAATGAGAAGTATAGTCGTTACAAAAAAACCAAAGAAGAAGGTAAAAATAAGGTTACTCTAAAAAATGACTTAGAAAATAGTTGTTGGAAAATGTGGCATTCTTGTGTCATTACGTGGGATGGAAAAGTAGTTCCTTGTTGTTTTGATAAAGATGCAACTCATCAATTGGGCGATTTATCAACCTATTCTTTTAATGAAATTTGGCAAAACGAAACTTATTCAGCCTTTAGAAATTCATTATTACAATCAAGAAAAGAAATCGAAATTTGTAAAAATTGTACCGAAGGAATGAAAGTTTGGGCTTAAAATCTATCAAAAAACCCTAAGTGTCTCAAAGACACTTAGGGTTTAGTTAAAAATTAACCCATAATTTTCTTTTTCATGCGTTCGTATTCTTCTTCTGTCAAGATTCCTTTTGCTTTTAGGTCGTTGAGTTCGGCAATTTTGGCTTCTTGGAGTGCTTTTTCTTCTTCGTCTTCTTTATTTTCTTTTGCTTTTTCTCCTGCTTTGTTCTGAAATTGATGTTCGTATTTTCCGTCTTTAGGAGCATTTGGGTCAGTTTCCATTACTGGTTTGCCTTTTTTGCCTAAATCTGTTTTTACTTTTTCTTCTTTATCTGAATCAGTATTCATAGAGTTTTTTGCCTTATCTTTCATTTCGGCAGCATATTCTTTTCCTTGCTCAAATTTTTCTTTGTAGAAATTTTTGAATTTTTCGGTATCAATATCAAATAAATTTCCTCCAGACTCAAAATGTTGAACAAACACACTTCCAATCGCATACGTAGAAGCACCTGACAAGACTACCATTGCACCACCTCCTAAAAGAGAACCAATAAAAGGAATTGTTTTGACTGCCGATGCTCCCATTCTGACAAGTGTACCCCCTGCAAGAAGAGAAATAAGTGATTTTCCCATATTTTCGCTCATTTCAAAACCATATAGATTAGAAACTTGCTTCAACATTTCGTATTGCATAGCAGAAACGGCAATCGTATCTAAAAAAGGAATTGGAATTGCGCCCATTCCCATAGACCATAAAACGTGTTTTTGAACGATACCTTCGGCTTGAATTTTAGCTTGACTCATAATTTTTTGTGATTGATAATTTTTTGATGAAATTTTTATTAACTGCATAATAAATCCTTAACGGAATATAGGCAAATGAAGTTTTGAACAATTTTTATTTAAACAATTTTCTATTTTCTTTTAAATATTCTTTTGCCTCTTTTTTGGTTGGGTGTTTTCGGTCTGCGTGGTCTTTTATTTTTTCATAATAGCCTTGTGCTTTTTTATACTCTTTTTCTATATGGGCAATTTGTCCCAAATAAGCCAAAGAATATAAATAATATCCTGATTCTTGTGCATCAGCACTTTCTCCAAACTGTACGGCTTGTTCCAAATATTTTTTTGCTTCTTCGTAATTTCTCAAGGCTCTAAAATTATGCGAACCCAAAAAGAAAGAGGCATAACGTCCGATTGTTCCTTCATAACCAAAAGCTTTTTTTTCGATGAGTTCTAAGGCTTTTTTGGATTCTTCGATAGTTTTGTTTCCGTCGCCTGTAAGGTATAAAAGTTTGAGATATTGACGATGAAAAAAGGCATTTTTGGGATAACTCTGATGTAAATATCCTGCTAAATTTAATGCTTTTTCTCTGTACATAGGATCTTCTTTGGCTTCACTATCATAGATTCGAATCAAAAAAGTCTGTGCTTCTGTTTTGGTATAAAACCCTTCTGCTGTTACTTCTTCTAATTGTTTTATTCCTTTTGCTTTGTCGCCATCTTTGAAAAACCAAAAAATAGGTTTTAGCTCACCATAATTTTCTGGAATCCATTCTACATAATAGTTATATAAACCATCTCCAAAGAGTAATTCTGGACTCAAATCGCCATATCCTCTAGCATCTTCTAAATAATTTAAGGCTCGTTTTCCTGCAATGGTGGCAGCCGTCCAATTTCTTCTATTGGATTCCAAACGCCCTTTAAAAGCATAAGCAGCCGATAAAAAGAAAGCAGCTTCTATTTGTTTGGGAGATTTTTTTTCGGCATCATCAAATATTTTTTCTGCATAGGTAATAGTAGTATCCATATAGTTATTGAAAACATTATCATAACTTTTGTTGTCTTCGTTAGGCATCATTTTCCAAAAATTACTCAATCCCATCAAAAAATAACCTAACGGATGCTTGGGATAACGTCTTTTTATCCAACTAAATTGACTTTCTGCGCTTCTAAAATCAAAATTATACATGTCATTCAAACCCTGTGTGGCTTCTATCTGAATTGCCATACTATTTATGAGCATTTCTACGCTATCTGGGTGAGGCAAATCTTGTGCTTTTGCTTTTTGAAGACTAAAAGTTGAAAGATAAAATAATGAAAATAAAGGAATAAGAAGATAAAATAAATTTTTCATAGCTTGATAGAATATTAGTGAGTGAGATAGGAATTTTAGAATAAATCGTTTTTACTTAAACTCTAAAAAAAGTTTTTAGATAAGATAAAATCATTATTTATATTTACTCTAAATAAAAAAATCATACCAGTTTTATAGTTATCAGTCATCAGTAACCAATTATCAGTGAATTTCATTTTTTTATTCTAGTATAAATTGATAAGTTTACAGACGAATTATATAGCTACATAGTCTTTCGATTCGTAATTTTTAATTTTTAATTCGTAATTGTTACTCATGCGTATAGATATTATTACTTGCCTTCCTCAACTTATTGAAAGTTTTATTGGTCATTCTATTTTGCAAAGAGCGCAAGAAAATAATCTTGTAACCCTAACACTCCACGACCTCAAAGAATATAGTAAAGACAAACACGGACGCATCGATGATTATGCTTTTGGAGGTGGTGCAGGAATGGTCATGACTCCAGAACCCTTAGCTGCTTGTATAGAAAAATTGATGAGTGAAAGAAAGTACGATGAAATAATTTATATGACTCCTGATGGCATTACATTTAATCAAACGATGGCAAATAGCTATTCTTTGAAGGAAAATATAATGATGATTTGTGGACATTATAAAGGAATAGACGAAAGAATACGTCAAAGATATGTTACTAAGGAAATTTCGGTAGGCGATTTTGTGGTATCTGGTGGAGAAATACCTGCTGCTTTGGTAGCTGATGCCATTATTCGTTTAGTTCCTCGTGTGATGAATGACGAAACTTCAGCTTTGACAGATTCTTTTCAAGATGATTTACTTGCTCCTCCTGTTTATACTCGTCCTGCCAATTGGGAAGGAATGGAAGTGCCTGAAGTATTACTTTCTGGACACGCTGCCAAAATTGAAGACTGGAGATTACAACAGGCGATGGAAAGAACTAAAAAACGTCGTCCTGATTTGTGGAAAAAATATAGTGAGTAGTTTTTTAGTTTGATAGACGTATTTTATAAACATAAAAAAGTCCTTATTTCTGAAAGTGAAATAAGGACTTTTATTTTGAAATTCATCATCTAGTTCAAGCGTCGACGCTCAATGTTGTCAACTTAAGAGTTTTATGTATTGCTCGTGAGGACACGAGCAATGGTAGAGTTAATTCTTCTTCGAAGAATTGAGTATTTCACAAAATAAAATTTTGTCTTTAGACAAAAATATATCCGTTGCTCGTGTCCCCACGAGCGACCTACCACGAACAATTCCTTAAGTTGACAGCATTGAGCGTCGACGCTTGAACTAGAAAAAATTACACCTTATTAATAGCTACTTTCTGCAAAATTCCATCAATAATATTTCTTGTTGTTATTCCTTCAGTTTCGGATTCAAAGTTTAGAATAATACGGTGTCCGAAAATATTATAAATTACTCTGCCGTTGTTGGTGTCCTTACCATAACCGTCAAGCTAATAATAAAAACAGGGTTAAAACCCTGTCCAATTCATAATTTCAGAATTATTTTCTTCAATTGAACAGGGTTTTAACCCTATTGATTACCCACATGTCTAAAACAGATTTTAGATTGTC
>DAIUBX010000300.1:2498-4701 GCA_036846465.1 Bernardetia sp. | reverse complement strand
TTTTGTCGAAGTCCGTCGCTTAATTCTCCTATCGGAATTTCTGCGTACTCGTTCATTCCGACAGCTTCTATCGCCCAGTCAATGGTTTTTTGGTCTGTTTTATCAAAACTTCCATTCCAACCTGTATGAGGATAACGCCCTAAAGAAATCAATTCTTTGACAGTTAGGCGAGTAGTGGCTGCTTGTTCGGTCAAAACTAAACTTATTTTTTTGGCAATTTCTTTTTTGGAGAGTTTTTGAATAGACATATAATATTTATGGGATTTGTTATATTCTAAAGTAACATTTCCCAAAATTGGCTTTTGCACTCCTGCAATGGTTCGTAAAAGTGTAGATTTTCCTGCACCATTTACTCCCAAAAGAGCCGTTAATTTTCCTTTTTCTAAATGTAAATTGAGATTTTCTAAAATGATTTTGGAAGGATAACCAATGGTTAGATTTTGGGTTTTGAGCATTTGTAAAATTATCGTATTTATATAAACTTCATTAATAGAAAAAAGCATTAGAAATAATTCTCTAATGCTTTTTATAAAAATTCATTAATTACCAATTAATCATTTATAATTAACCATTATCTTCATCTTTCACATCTTTCATATACGGAACAGGCACAGAAGAACCCATTGGAATAATATTACGGTGTTTTTGTGTTCCTTTACGAGTACGCATATTAAGAACTTCTACTCCACAAGCAAACGCCATAGCTACATATACATACGACTTTTCGACGTGAACATCCAATGATTCCAATACTAGAAGAAAACCAATCAAGATTAAAAATGACAGGGCAAGCATTTTAAAAGTAGGATTGTTATTGATAAAATCACTAATTTTCCCTGCAAAAACCATCATGACAGCCATTGAAATAATAACGGCTACAACCATTACAGCTACTTCTTTTACAATTCCGACTGCTGTAAGAATAGAGTCAAATGAAAATACAATATCTACCAAAATAATTTGAAAAATAGCTGCTGCAACGGCATTACTTGCTGCTTTTGGTGTTTCTTCTTCTTCGGTAAGTTCCATTTTATCATGAATTTCTGTCGTACTTTTATATACTAAAAACAAGCCACCCAAAAGTAAAATAATATCTTTCCAAGAAAGTTTGCCACCTTCTCCCAAATCTTCTTCTAACCCTAACATGTGTACAAATTCGGTTACATCAATCACAGTAGCCGTAAGTCCAATAAGCCACGTAATACCAAAAAGAAGACCTATACGCACCAAAAGAGCAAGTGCCAAGCCAACATTTCTAGTAAATTGCTGTTTTTCTGGTGTAACTTTTCCAGCAATAATACTGATAAAAATAATGTTATCTATTCCCAAAACAATTTCTAAAAGAGCGAGAATAAAAAGGCTGGTTAGTCCTTGTGCTGTCAATAAATACTCAAAATTCATAGGTAAATGGTAGTTAGTAATTGAAAAATTTGGATAAAAAACAAACTTCTTGTCGTTTCTTATGTTAATGGATTATAAATATACTACAAAGCTATGTAGAAAAACCAAAAATAAAACCTTTAAGTCGACTTTTTACGTAGAAATAGCATAACTTTGTTACGATAGATGCAAAATTTTTCAAAAAATTCGTGTTTAACTAAAAAAACAAGTTGATTTTCCAAAAATTCCATATTACAATTACTTGCCTTTGGCTTTCTCTCCAGCTCATTTT
This sequence comes from Bernardetia sp., assembly GCA_036846465.1. Classification (GTDB taxonomy): domain Bacteria; phylum Bacteroidota; class Bacteroidia; order Cytophagales; family Bernardetiaceae; genus Bernardetia. The sequence goes on along the minus strand of DAIUBX010000300.1, from coordinate 3,029 downwards.
GGGTTCGGTGGGTTTGCCTATCATTGAGCATTATTGTCAGATGAGTGGAAAAAGTAGTGTTTCTATTATCACAGAAAAAAAATGTTGCTGTGCCATTTCAGCAGATAATTTTTCAAAGTTAATTGACAAGGAAAAAGCAAAGGAAAATGAATCAAATCAGGTAGAAAACCAAGAGGATTCTTGTTGTGATACCGAAATTGCTTATGAAAAAGCTGATTTTAAAGCTGTTTCATTAGAAAAAACTGTTTTTGATTTTGGACATTTTGTAGCTCTTATTCCTTCTCCTCTTCAATTCAAAGTTTTTACAAAAAAGTCGTTTTTTAGTACTTTTCAAATCCTTCATTTTGCAGACCTCCCTCCTCCCAACTGGAAGTTAGGTAAACTTTTTATTGTCTTTATTCAAGTTTTTCGATTATAGAAATTTCATTTAAACCCTAAGGGTCTTTAAAGACCCTTAGGGTTTAAGTACGTTTTTATATTTCAAAAACTTCAATAAATACAATACCAATGAAAAAATATAATTTTATCGGT
>DAIUBX010000300.1:0-2488 GCA_036846465.1 Bernardetia sp. | reverse complement strand
TTTATTGTCTTTATTCAAGTTTTTCGATTATAGTAGCTTATCTCACACTTAAAGTGTACGATACTTTTTTATCACGCTAAAGCGTAAGATACATTCGCACCCTAAAGGGTACGCTACAATCAAATTCTTAATAAACAATAATAATGAAAAAATATAATTTTATTTTTTGCAGCTTATTTTTAGTATTCATTTTTTATACTACTTCTGCAAAAGCACAAAATGATTCCTTTATAGAGGGAACAATCTCAGAAATTTCTCCAACAAATCCCGATTCTCTATCTGCCTTGCCTTTTGCTAATATAGTTTGGAAAGGAACAAGCATAGGCACAACCACAGACGAAAACGGTAAATTTAAGCTCAAAAAAATAGCACAAAGCAACGAGCTAGTCATCAGTTATACAGGTTATAAAAGCGATACGGTTCTGATTGAAGGCAAATCATTTTTTACGATTGCTTTAGAGCCTTCCTCTTTGGCAAGTGTTACAGTAAAATCAGACAGAAACGATGTAGTTGTAGCTCAAACTGAAACTATCACAACGAGCGACCTCAAAAAAGCTGCTTGTTGTACCCTTTCAGAGAGTTTCGAAACCAATGCTTCTGTCGATGCAACTACTGCCGATGCTACAACGGGTTCTCGTCAGATAAAAATGTTAGGTCTTGATGGCACATATTCTCAGCTTTTAGTGGAAGGAATGCCGATGATGAGAGGCTTAAATGTTCGTTCTGGACTTCAATTTATTTCGGGTACGTGGGTTTCTTCGATTGACATCAACAAAGGTGCAGGTTCGGTTGTCAATGGGTATGAATCAATTACAGGACAAATAAATACGCAACTTGTTTCGCCTACCAATAAAAAAGGAGAAAACGAAAATCTTTTTAATTTGTATGTAAATCCAAACGGTCGTATCGAAGGAAATCTAAATTTAATTCATCATCTCAACTCAAAATGGAGTTCTGCAACGCTTTTACATGCAAGTGGTTCTGTCATGGAAAACGATAGAAACAATGACGGATTTTTAGATTTACCAAAATACAGACAACTCAACGCTCTGAATCGTTGGAAATACGATGGCGAAAAAATGGAAGCTCAATTTGGGATTCGTGTTTTAGATGAAAATCGTTTTGGTGGTCAATTAGATTACAAACCGACTACAAAAGAAGAGTTACTTGGTGGCGATATTTCTCAAAAATCCTACGGTGTAGAAATGAATAGCCGTAGAATTGAAGGTTGGGCAAAAATAGGATTTTTCTTAGGTGACAATCTGAGTTTTGGAAATCAAATTACGGCAAATTATCACGAGCTAAATCAAGTTTGGGGAATGAAATTTTATGAAGGAAAAGAAGATTATTTCTTCTATAATGGAATTTTGGACTGGACAATTTCAGACAAACATTTGCTTCGTAGTGGTGTGAGTTATGTATATAATAACACCTTTCAAAATTATAACGATTATCAAAACGAGCCTAATGAAGAGTTAATTTTGGATAGAAGAGAATCTATTCCTGCTGTTTTTGCAGAATATACATTTAATAGAGATGGTGATTTTACGGCAGTTGCTGGTCTTCGTTCTGATTTTCATAATTTGTACGGAACGCAATTTTCTCCTCGTTTGAATCTGAAATGGAATGCTGCCAAAAATACTGTTTTTCGTGCTTCGGCAGGTCGTGGTTTTCGTGTAGCTAATCCGATTGTAGAAAATAACGGCTTTTTTGCAAGTTCTAGAAGGTTAATTATGGATACCAATTTACAGCCAGAAATAGCTTGGAACATAGGAACAAGTTTTGTTCAAGGCTTTACGCTTGGAAACAGAAAAGGAAAATTTACAGTAGATTTTTATAGAACCGATTTTGAAAATCAAGTTGTTTTGAATGTAGAAAATCCTTCTGTTATTCGTTTTGATAATCTAAATGGAAAATCGTATGCAAATAGTTTTCAGTTTCAAACCGAATATGAACTTTTCACAGGTTTTGAAGCCATTTTTGCTTACAAATATTATGATGTCAAGACAACTATTGACAATGAACTCATAACTGTTCCTTTTAATGCTGCTCATCGTTTTTTTACAAATTTGGAATATCAAACCAAAAATAAAAAATGGGCGTTTGATTGGACAGGGCAGTTTATAGGTTCGCAACGTTTACCTGCTTATTTTGATGATACAAACAATAATCAAGTGGTTGCAAGTTCTCAAAGTCCTGCCTATTTTGTGATGAACGCTCAAATTACACGCAATTTCAAAATCTCAAATAAGCCTTTGGAAGTGTATTTGGGAGGCGAAAATCTGACCAATTATATGCAACCTAATCCTATTTTAAATTCTCAAAATCCGTTTGGAGAGCATTTTGATACAAGTAGAATATATGCACCGATTATGGGAGCGATGGGCTATGCAGGTTTGCGTTTTTATTTTTAATTTAAATTTTCAAGATCGTTTTTTAATATTTTAATAATTTTGTCAATATTTTCCTTCTCCTACATTCACAGTCT
>DAIUBX010000299.1:0-4729 GCA_036846465.1 Bernardetia sp. | reverse complement strand
CGGGCAGGCTCATGGTAGTGGCGGCAATGATGGCGCCGGTATCTTCGTACTGGTGCAGTTTCAACGTCAGCCCCGACCGGATCACCGCCTCCTGGTTGAACAGGCCAATGGCGGTGCGCTTGACCCAGCGCTGCCAGTATGCCACCGTTTTCTGATGAAAAACTTCCACAGTAGTTTCCAAACAATCTGCTACAAAGGAAGGTACAAAAACAATCAGTTTTCTATATCCTTTTTCATACATTTCCTTAATTGTATCGTCAGTATAAGGCGTAATCCAAGGATCTCTACCCAAACGAGATTGAAAACAAACTGTATAATCTTTTTCTGTAATTCCCAATTCTTTCGCTAAATGGCGTGAAGTTTCATAACATTGCGCTCTATAACAAAGGCGATTTGTTGCATTATAGGAATTACAACACGTTCCGATTTTGCAGTATGAACTTGCTTTTTTGAGTTGGCGTTGTGGCAAACCGTGGTAGGAGAAAACGTAATGGTCGTAGTCGTGCTTAGATAAAAGTTCTTGTCCTTGTAGTGCAAATGCTTTTATCATTTTTTCATCTGTTGGATAGGCATCAACAAAAGAAACTTCTGGAATAAGCTGCCACTTAGAAACAAGCTGCATTACTTTTTCCAAAACTGAACCTGTCGAAGCCGACGCATATTGAGGAAACATCGGAATTACAATGATTTTTTTGGGGTTCATTGCTTGTAATTCTTTCAAAACATCTGGAAGTGCAGGGCTTTGATAACGCATTGCCAAACGAACGACATACTTTTCTCTTTTTGATTTATCCGTTTCCTTATTAGAATGCTCATCTAAAGAACTTTGTAGTTTTTCAGCTACATCTACTCTGTGATACTTCAAAGGCGAACCTCTATCTGTCCATAATTTTTTGTACTCAGCTGCTGATTTTGGAGAACGAAAAGGTGCAATAATTCCGTTTACAAGTACGTAACGAAATGGCGCAGGAAAATCTATAACTCTTCCATCCAGCAAAAATTCACGTAAATATTTTCTAACATCAGGTGTTTTTGGAGAGTCTGGAGTTCCTAAATTGACGAGTAAGACACCAATAGGGGCATTTTTCATAGCGTTATTTTCTATATCTTTTGTAGTTCTGTATTTTTTATTTTACTAAACTCGGTTCTAACTCGGTGTTAGAGAAAAGAGTTTTTAAATTGTAGTGCAAAAGTACGGAAAATTTATTTTCTCTTTTGTTGCCAAAGCAGAATAAGCAAACCTAAAATGATAACTAGAGAAACATAGAAGGCTATTTTGAAATTGAATGCAAAGCTGTTTTTTTGTTTTTCTTTGGCTTCTTTTTCTCTTTGGTTTTTGATAATAAAGTCCAAACTCTCTTTAGAGAAAGGAGCATAATTTGGAATAATCAGATTACTATCAGGAAGAAATAATACTTGATTAGTTGTAGTATTACCTGTTACTCTCATAATAAACAAATTCATAGGTTCAGATTTATGCTCATACTTATAAATTGGCGAACGTGCAGGACGTACATCATCAATTTTAAATTCTCCTTTTACTTTTCCGTTATTAAGTGTCAAATAATGAAAAGTGCTATCTGTTGTGAAAATTAAATATCCATTCTGATAATTTCCTATAATTTCTAACAAATTATCGACTACTAACAAGTCTTTTTCTTTTGGATTAATGGCTTCTGCATCTTTGTTTGAGTAATTTCTAGTTGTATAAATATGGAATTTAAAGTTTTGATAGTAATAGTCTAATTCTGAATGTTCTTGCACATACATTTTTTCATTTGAAAGCAGTTCTACAATTTTGTTTGATTTAGCAGCATATTTAGTTACTTCTTGTAATGGAATAGAATACAATGTATCAAATTTAGGGTTATTACTAGAAGAATGACGAGCTTCTTTATAAATTTTACTTTGATTAGATTTTATATAGTCTATTTGGTCTAAGGCATTTGATAGAATAGTAAGGATTTTCTTAATTTCAATGTCTTTGTCTTTTATGTAAATAACCAAACCTTCGTATTCTTTTTCTTTTGAATCATAACCGTACTTGAATGATTTGAATTTATCATATCCTAAAGTATAATAGGACTCTTGATGTCCTGCAAAACCATTTATTATTATAGAAATTTGTAAATTCGGATTTTCTGATTCCTCAATAAGTTTTTGAGCTAATTTTAGAAGAATATCACCTTTATTATTGGTTTCGAATTCTTCATAAAATAGGTAATATTGTAAATGCACATTTTTTGTATCCTGATAAACTTCCATATCCATATTAGCCTTTACAAAAAAAGGAATACAGAAAAATAGAACTGAAAAAATACACGTTAAATAAATTGATTTTGCTTTCATTTTTGATAAATTTTATTTCCTAACCAAATTCCCCACCTTATCATATCCAATCATTCCAACAGATAAAAGTTCTTGAATTGTCTTACCTAAAACTTTTCCATCAATATTCAAAAAATCAGTAGTTAGTTTATGAATAGGAATTGAATCTGAACCTATTTTTTCTAAAATCTGTGTTTTTAAATCTTCACTTTTTTTATTTTGATTTGAAAAACTCAATGCTTTTTTATTTTGAATGCAGTTATCACAAACGCCACAAATTTCGTCAGTTTTTTCTCCAAAATAATGAAGTAAAATTTGTGTTCGGCAGCGCATATCATTACTGACATAATTAATTACTGAATAGGCTTTTTGTAAGGCTTCCTCTTTTCTGACTTTCATAAGCTCTGTATCTAAAGGCAAATCATTTGCATTGTGGCGAGGCGTAAGAAAAGAAAGCTGAGGAACATCTTTTTGAGGTTGATAATCGATGATATTTTGCTGGGCTAAATAATTGAGTTGTGCCGTAACATCCATTTTTGACATATTCAAAAACTTAGATAGATTTTGTTCAGAAATAGAAATAAACTGCTGAAAAGCTCCTCCGTACGCTCTCAAAATTCCTTTTATGACCGTATCTGCTTTCGGATTTGCAAGTTGAAAATTATATAAAGTTGCATTATCTACCTTTATCCAAATTTTGGAAGGGGTATAAAAACTCTCTGAAAGCTGCAAAAAACCTTGTTCTTCTAAAATTTTGATAGAATTATATGTTTCTATGTACGGAATAGAAAAACGACGATAAAATTCGTCCATATCAAAATCAAAACTTTCCATCGGAAAACTTCCCACAGCAATTTTAAAATAATTAGCTAAGGCTTGATAAACTTTTTTGATAATTTCTTTTTCTGGATGCGCTTGTTTTGTTCGTTTTTCTAAATTTATTAAGTCATTTTTATCAAAAAGAGCAATTCCAAATGCTCTTTTTTCATCTCTTCCTGCTCTTCCTGCTTCTTGATAATAGGCTTCTAACGAATCTGGCAAATCGACATGAATAACCGTTCTGACATCAGGTTTATCGATTCCCATTCCGAAAGCGTTGGTTGCTGCAATGACACGAATTTTGCCATTGATCCAAGATTCTTGTACGTGATTGCGTTGTGCGTGTGTCAGTCCTGCATGATAAAAATCGGCAGAAATCTTTTGGCTACGCAACCAAAGCGCAATTTCTTTACATTGTTTTCTATTTCTGACATAAATAATTCCTGTTCCATTTACATTATTCAAGATTTGAAGCATTTTTTGGTTTTTGTTTTCCTCCAAAAAAGCCGAATAAGACAGGTTTTCTCTAGCAAAACTCTTTGTAAAAACTTGACTATTTAATTTATCACTATACTTTCCAAATTCTAATTTATCTTGAATATCTTGACGCACTTTTAAAGTAGCTGTAGCCGTAAGTGCAATACAAGGAACATTTGGGATTCGCTCTCTAATCGCTGCAATTTCCAAATAAGCAGGACGAAAATTATAGCCCCATTGCGAAATACAATGTGCCTCATCAATCGCCAACAAAGCAACATTCATTCTTGAAACTCGCTCTTGAAACAAATCCGTTTTGAGTCGTTCGGGAGAAAGATAGAGGAATTTTACATTTTTGTTATAAACACAATTATCCAAAGTAATATCAATTTCTCGTTTTGACATGCCTGAATAAATCGCCTTTGCAGAAATTCCACGTCGTGTAAGCTGTTCTACTTGGTCTTTCATCAGTGCAATAAGTGGCGTAACAACAATACAAACGCCCTCCAAAGCCATCGCAGGAACTTGAAAACAAATCGATTTTCCACCACCTGTCGGCAAAAGTGCAAGTGTGTCTTTTCCCTCCAAAACAGAATCAATAATCTCCTCCTGCATAGCACGAAAAGCATCGTAACCCCAATATTTTTTTAGAATTTGTTGTGGTAGAGTGGGCATTTTTTGAAATTGTGAATGATGAATTGTGAATGATGAATGAAATTAGCAAAAAAATGCAAACTATTTACTTAAAACTTCCTTTCGTATAAATTTTAGGCACAAATTTTTGTTCATCTATTGGCGTTCTTGCATAATGATTTGTTTCATCAATCTTTGGAATTTCTATTGGGTCTGGCAAAACATTTTCGTATTCTATTTGGCTCAAAATATGACTAATACAGTTTAGACGAGCCGATTTTTTGTGGTCAGAGTCAATAACATGCCAAGGTGAAGTTTTGGTATCTGTGTGTGCAAACATAACATCTTTTGCCTTTGAGTATTCGTGCCATTTTTCTCTTCCTTTTAAGTCCATATCACTCAATTTCCATCTTTTTCTAGGTAAAAGTGTGCGTTCTTCGAAACGCCTTTTTTGTACTTCTGGACTCACCGA
>DAIUBX010000298.1:0-4734 GCA_036846465.1 Bernardetia sp. | reverse complement strand
CAATTTGGTTGTTTGAGAAAGGACAAGAAAATCAAACTCGTTTGATAGGAGATAGCTATAGCTTATCTGCTTTAAATAAAATATTGGGTTCTCCATTGGCTTTAGAAAAATTTGAAAGTGGCAGTTCTTTAAAAGAATCATTAAACTTTACGGATGAAAAGGAAGAGGTTTTTGAAACATTAATTCGTAAAGCACACCAAAATCTTAGAGATGCAGATGATATTGTTATTCAAGTAAGTGAAAATAGGATATTAGAAAATGAATTAAAAAATATTAGTGAATTGTCAAGAAAGATTCGTACAACCTTAGAATATAAAAGAGATGACAATTGAAGAGATAACAAAAATTTTTGAACAGTTTAGTTCTGTTTCTTTATCCAAAAATGCACAACAAGCTAAACAGATTTTACATGGTTATGCCGATTATGTAGAATTAATTACTCTATTTTCGAATGGAGACTTTATAACTGTAGGAGATATATTAGATAGATTTGAAGACGAAGAAATTTTAAACAATTCTGATTCTGATAATGCCATAAATAATGACAAAAATGAAAAATTTGTTCGCCAAATATTTCAAGTTATTGAACATAGGAATAAATTATATGGAAATGACTATCCTTTTAAGTATGAAGCTAGTAAGATAAAACTACCAAATACATTAAGTAAAAAAAAGCAAGTGTATATTTATTTGCTATTATGTTCTTCATTACATTTTTTTACCAAGTTCAATACTATTTTAACAACTGAATTTGAAAAATTATGCTGTGAGGTTTTAAAGACATATCTTCCTAAAGAAGCTATTATAAAATCGTTTGGTAAGAATACAGAATACAGAGGAAATGCAGAAACTAAAATAAAGGCATTGGCTAAAGACATGAAAATGCCTATTAAAGAAGAAGAAATTAAAGAAAATATTTCTATTCAAAACTCAAATGAAAGAGGATTAGATATTGCTGCATGGTTAGAGTTTGATGATGAAGTACCGAATATTATATCTTTATTATGCCAGTGTGCTTGTGGACAAGAATGGTATAAAAAACTAAATGAAACAAGAAGGTATGAAAAATCTTATTACATATTTTATCGTTTAAATCCAGTACATACTATATTTATTCCTTACTCTTTGAAGCGTCTAAATTCTAATCGTTTTGAACAAGAAGATGAAATTAGCGTAGATGTTTTACTCTTCGAACGTAAAAGAATTTTATCACTACTCAAAAATGTCAATTTCTTTGACAGTTTTGAATCTAAAAAGATAGTTGAAAAGTGTATAGAGTTTTCAGAAAGTATTGTCTAAAAACTCATTTTCCTAAGTCTTTCTACTAACATTTTAACAGTTTTGATAGTGATATCTATTTCTTTTTTTGTATTAAATTTTCCAAGAGAAAAGCGAATACTATTGAAGGCTTCATTTTCAGTAAGTCCCATGGCTATCAAGACATGAGAAGGTTCGATAGAAGCAGACGTACAAGCACTACCATTACTGACTGCAATTAACGGAATATCTTCATACGGATTACTCAATCCCATGATGATTGCATCACTATCTACTCCATCAAAACAGATATTAGTTACATTGTATAAACGATTATCTATCGAACCATTTATTTTAGTATTTTCTATTTTTAAAAGTTCAGATTCTAAATAATCTCTTAGTTTTTTTATTTTATTAGCCTCTTTTTGCATATCTAAATGAGCAATTTCACATGCTTTTCCTAGTGCTACAATACCTGCTACGTTGAGTGTTCCACTTCTCAAACCTCGTTCGTGTCCTCCACCGTGAATTAAAGCAGGAATTTTTATTCTACGCTTTTTTTGTCTTACATATAATACTCCTACACCTTTGGGTGCATATAATTTATGTCCACTAAAACACAATAAATCGACATCTAACTCTTCTACGTTTATATTGATTTTGCCTACTGCTTGAGTGGCATCAGTCATAAAAAGAATATTAGATTGATGTGCCATTGATGCAATTTCTTTTATAGGTTGTATTACTCCTGTTTCATTGTTTGCATACATTACAGAAATGAGAATTGTATTTTCCTTTATAGAACTTTTTAATTCTTCTAAATCAATCAATCCATCTTTATCTACTGAAATATAAGTAGTTTCTATACCTTGTTGTTCTAAGTATTCATAGGTATCTAAAACAGCACTATGTTCTGTTGTAACCGTAATAATATGATTACCTTTTGTGGCATATCCTTGGCATACACCTTTGATAGCTAAATTAATTGCTTCTGTTGCACCACTTGTAAAGATTATTTCATTTGTATCTGAACCTATAAGATTAGAAATTTGCTTACGAGCATTTTTTACAGCGTCATGTGAACCAACTCCAAACTTATGTGTACTATTTGCATTTGCAAAATTAGAAGTTAGAAAAGGCATAATTTCATCTAAAACTCTTTTGTCAATTTGAGTAGTAGAATTATTATCTAAATAAATCAGATTTTCCATAGTGTTTTTTTACAAAGCTAAACAAGAAAATCAAGTATGCAAAAGAACATACTTGATTCCCTACCTCAATAAGGTAATTTAAACCCTTAAAACCTAGCCCCAACCACAACCCGCATCTTCAAATACTGCACATCACCATTGAGATTATATTTTTCTACTAACAAAATATAATGTCCGATACGTACTTTTCTACCGTCGTCGGCTGTTCCGTCCCAACGAATAAAGGTGTTTTCTAAGGCTACCGACTGGTTTTGAACCAAATCACGAACTTTTCTGCCCTGCACATCATAAATTTTGATAGTGATAAGGTCGCCTATTTCGGCACAGTCTAAATAAATTTGTGTAAAATCTTCAAAACCGTCGTTATCTGGCGAAAAAACTTGTGGTTCTGCTCTCAAGCATTCATCTGAACTTGGTGTAGAGTTCGATTTGCTTTGGGAGTTTTTATATGCAGGCGTTCCGAAACCAACCGATTCGGCTGCTGAATGCCAATTATTTGGGTCTTGTGTTGGTGCATCTGCGCTGATTCGTTCCAAAGAAACTCCTTTTACATCTTTCAAAAGTCCTAAATGAAAATCCTCATTATAATAAAAACGGTCTAATTCAGTATTCTGATTATCAAATAAAAGTACTGTCCCTTCCGTATTTGGATAAGCTGGTAAACGAGATTCGATAAATCCTGTTTGGTTTCCATTTGGATATTGAATTAAAAGCTGTTCATTTGAGGTAGAAATCGCAATGTATTCGTAAGGTTTCAAAATCAAAACTTCTTCCGAAATTGCGTATTGTGTGCGTATCGTTCCGTCAGTATTTAGATTGGCTAAACTGAAATTTTGTAGGTTAATGTACTTATCCGAATTATTGAAAAGCTCCACAAAATCCGTCCCTCCAACTGGTGGATTAAACAATATTTCATTCAAAATAATATCTCCAATTTCGGCAGTTTCTGGCAAAATAACCGTTGCAGTTGTGTTTTGAGCAATTAAATTTCCTGCACAATCTGTAATCGCTTCTACTTCTAATGTATAAACTGTTTTGAGTTCTAAAGGATTGGAAAGTGTAAGCGTTAAGATTTTTCTACTTGCATCTAGGTTTTTGTTTGTAATGGTAATGTTACTATTTCGAATCAAAATTCGTGATTGAACAGCTTGTAAACTATCCAATTTTTCATCAAAAACAATGCGTACACTTGTCGGACTTACGGCTTCTGCTCTCACTATTTTTGGCGCAATATTATCGCCACTTGTTCCATTTACAGAATTGATTTGTGCTGGTGTTCCTCCTAAATTCGAAACCGAAGAAGTCCAATTTTCACGCTCTAAACAAAAACTAGACATATCAATCATTTCAAGGGAATAACCTCCATCTCTTTTATCATTGTCTGAATGCCAAGAAGAACTGTAAGTAATTTCAAAAAGGAGTTTTCCTTCATTATTTCTCAAAATAAGTCGCTCTCCACCATTATCAAGCGTTCTAAAATTACTCATTCCGATTGTTCTTCCAAATCTTGAAAAAGCTGTTACCGAACTTGTCGGACACAAAATAATTCGTTCATTAGGCAATAATTGAAAAATAGGAAGGGCAGAAGTTCCTGTCGCATCAGTCAAAGTAACGCCATTAATACTCAAAATTTGATTTGTGTTATTGGTAAGTTCCAAAAACTCACTTTCAGGAAGTCCAACAACTGGCGAAGGGTCAGCCATAATTTCAGTAATCAAAAGTTCTCCAAATTTTGGATTTGTTCCTTGTCCGAAAGGTAAACGCAAATTTGAAATTGCATTATTCGAACAGTCTTTAATTCCATTTACCAAAATTTCATACAAAGTAGCCGTTTGAATAGTGTTTTGTAGATTGATTTGAATAGATTTTGAAGTGATAAATTCTATATTTTCAATGGCAATAGAAGGCGAAATAACATAATTCGAAACCGTAACAGACGAAAGAGAATCTACTTTTTCATCAAAAACCAAAACTAAAGTCTGATTATCAATAATTTGCAAATTCGTAACCTGTGGACTTTGCGTGTCAGGATTTACTCCAAAAACAGAATTTTGTGTGCTTGGCGTTCCTCCTCGTGGGTCGTTGGAAGAAGTCCAATTATTTTGCTCACTACACGGATTATTTGTATCAATCATTTCTAAAGAATATCCACCGTTTGCTTTTTCTGAATTTTGATGCCAATTACTTTCATAATTTATTTCAAAAACAAGCTGTCCGTTTGTATTTTTCAAAATCAACGGTTCGCCATCGTTTGCCAAACTTGGAA
>DAIUBX010000297.1:0-4737 GCA_036846465.1 Bernardetia sp. | reverse complement strand
AACCATTTTTTATTAAAATTTGGACTTGAAACTTCTTCTATCGTATAGTTTTCATTTTCTTCTTCAATAAAATAAGAAAGAGAACTTCCTAAACTAGAAACTTCTTTTTCGTCTTCTAAAACTACTGTCTGAGCAAAAACGACAGTTTGAACAAAAAATAAAAAAACAAGCAAAAAGAATTTACATGTTTTATAAAAATAGGAAAGGTTAAATTTCATTGTTATTTGAGTAGAAAGTGTAACGTAAATATACTAAATCTTACTTCAATTTTAAAAAATAATTTTATAGTGGTTGCCAAAGCAACCCAAAACCCATTTTCTACATCTACCTTCTAAATTAGTAATTCTAATTACTTTTTTAATTGTTGGAACAAAAAAATCAACCTTTTTTAAGGGTTGATTTTTTTCATGAGTTGTAAATTATAAGTGATAAGTTGTAAGAAATACAGACTGATTAATGAGTGATAAGTTTTAAGTGATAAAAAATTACTATATAATTTATCCCTTCTCATTACTTCTGTTGCATATTCTTTTTTGTGTTTTTTATAATGGTTGTAATAATACTCAATATAGATTTTGCATCATTATGAATACTTCTAAATTCTTGCTCGGAAAGATATACAACTTGTATTTTAAAGTCCTGCTCCTTCTTTTATTTCGTTTACAACTTCTGGGTCAAGCAGTGTAGAAGTATCTCCCAAATTAGAAACATCTCCTTCTGCAATTTTTCTTAAAATCCTTCTCATAATTTTTCCAGAACGAGTTTTTGGAAGACCAGAAACGATTTGAATTTTTTCAGGTTTGGCAATCGCACCAATTTCTTGGGTAACCGTTTTCAAAATTTCATTTCGGAGTTCTTCGTGAGATTTAGTAGAATTAATATCACAAATCACAAAAGCATAGATTCCTTGTCCTTTTATGTCGTGAGGATAACCTACAACAGCCGATTCGATTACGTCTTCGTGCTGATTGATGGCATCTTCTACTTCTGCCGTTCCCATTCTGTGTCCAGAAACATTGATAACATCATCTACTCTTCCCAAAATTCGGTACATTCCGTCATGGTCTCTTTTACAACCGTCTCCTGTGAAGTAATAACCTCTATAAGTAGAAAAATAAGTTTGTTTACAGCGTTCATGGTCGCCATACGTGGTTCTCAAAATGCTGGGCCAAGGATATTTTATACATAAATTTCCTTCTACATTATTTCCTTCAATTTCATTTCCTTCTGAATCTAATAAAACAGGTTGAATTCCGGGAAGTGGAAGTGTTGCACAAGTGGGTTTGTTTGGCGTAACTCCTGCCATATTCGATATCATCATGCCACCAGTTTCAGTTTGCCACCATGTATCTACAATCGGACAATTTCCTTTTCCAATATGTTGATGATACCAATGCCACGCTTCTTCGTTGATAGGTTCGCCAACTGTCCCCAAAACACGCAAAGAAGACAAATTATATTTATTTACATATTCCAAACCTTGTGCTTGTAATGCACGAATTGCCGTTGGAGCAGTATAAAAAATAGAAACTTTGTATTTATCTACCACTTCCCAAAAACGTCCTGCATCTGGAAAAGTAGGAATGCCTTCAAACATAAGTGAAGTCGAACCTGCCAAAAGAGGCGCATAAACAATATACGAATGACCAGTAATCCAACCAATATCAGCCGTACACCAATAAATATCATCGTCTTGAAGCTGAAAAACATTTTCAAAACTGTATTTTGTATAAACCATATAACCTCCAGCGTGATGAACAACGCCTTTAGGTTTTCCTGTCGAACCCGAAGTATAAAGAATAAATAATGGGTCTTCGGCATCAATAATAGTTGCAGGACAAAATGGGTCAGCTTTTTCAGTTTGTTCGTGCCACCAAATATCTCTACCTTCTTTCATCGTTACTTCTGAATTGGTGCGTTTCAAAACGATTTGTTTTTCGATAGAAGGACAGTTTTCTAAAGCATCATCTACAATTTTTTTGACATCAAAAACTCGGTTTCCTCTGAAATTTCCGTCTGAACTCAATACTACTTTTGCTTGTGCGTCATTAATTCTATCAGCTAGAGCAGAAGAAGAAAATCCTGCAAAAACAACTGAATGAACAGCTCCGATTCTAGCACAAGCCAAAACTCCAATGGCAAGTTCGGGAACCATTGGCATATATAAAACAACTCTATCGCCTTTCTGAACGCCATTATTTTTTAAAACATTGGCAAACTGACATACTTTTTCGTGTAGTTGTCTATAAGTAAGTTCTATTTCATCTTCATCTGGACTGTTTGGCTCCCAAATAATGGCTACTTTATCGCCTTTTGTGAGTAAATGTCTGTCCAAACAATTTTCTGTAATATTGAATTTTGCTCCTTCAAACCATTTTACATAGTAATCTTCAAAGCTATAATCTAATACTTTGTCCCAGCGTTTGTGCCAAGAAAAAGTTTCTGCTATATCTTCCCAAAAACGTTCAGGGGTTTCTACGCTTTTTCGATAGGCTGTTGTGTAATCTTCTAAGGTTCTGATTCTCATGATTGTGTGTATTTTTTGAGGTGTGTAATTGTATCAGAATAAGTAAAATTTTGATTCATTTTACCTTTTCATACCTCAATCTAAAAAAATAAAAACGGTTTCCCTAAAAAAATATAGTATTTTAGCAAAGTATAGTTTTGATAATTTTATTACAAACATACTCTGCTAAATTGATATAGCTATACAAAATTGGTATAGCTATGCAAAGTAAATTTTAGATAGTTATTTTTTTTGCGTAAATTAAAAATAAATCAATACACAAACACCATTATTTTTATCAAAATGAATACTTTTCAAGTTCCAGATTGTCCACGTTGCCAAAGCAATCAAGTTATAAAAAGTGGTACAATACGCAAAAAACAGCGTTTTTTATGTAAATCTTGTAATTATTACTTCACAGTTCAGAAAGACGGCAAACGCATCGATAATTATTATGTAGTCAAGGCGTTGCAGCTTTATTTGGAAGGATTATCGTATAGAGAAATTGAGCGAATTATCGGAGTTAGTCACGTATCGGTAATGAACTGGGTAAAAGAATATAAAATTTCTCGTCCAAAAATGAGGGAATATCGTCCGACTTATAAAGTATTAAAACATAGTGAATTATTAGAGTTTTTAGCCGAAAAAAATGCGTTGGAAGATTCTAGTGTTTTGATAACGCCTTTGGGAGATAAATTTATGATAATCAAGTGGGAACGACTTTAATGAAATTGTGAATGATGAATTGTGAATGAAATACTTTGATGAAATTGTGAATTAATTAGTAATTTGTATTCATTCATCATTCACAACTCATCACTCACAATTTCATTCATTATGCAGTCCAATCCTGTTAGAGAAAAAAGTTTCAATTTAGCTGTCAGAATAGTCAAATTATATAAGTTTCTAGAAAAAGAGAAAAAAGAATATACTTTATCAAAACAACTATTGAGAAGTGGAACAAGTATAGGAGCAATGGTAAGAGAAGCCGTACATGCTGAAAGTAAAAAGGATTTTATACACAAAATGTCAATCGCTCAAAAAGAAAGTAACGAAACTTTATACTGGTTAGAATTACTCAAAGAAACAGAGTATTTAACTGAACAACAATTTGAAAGTTTATACAAAGATGCAGATGAAGTAATGAGCATTATCACAAGTATCATCAGAACTACAAAGAAAAATATGAATAACAAGTGAAATGGTGAATTATAAATGGGGAGTATCCCACAATTTCAGAAAGTATTTCATTCACCACTCACAATATCATTCACAATTTCAGAAAGTATTTCATTCATAATTCACCACTAATAATTCACAATTTCAAAAAGTATTTCATTCATAATTCATCACTCACAATTCACAATTCAAAAATAACTATTTTAATTTAACAGAAAACAACCCATCATTTGGCAAATAGGTCGGCTTGTGTGTATCATTGAGGAACAAAACAACACAAAATAAAATTTCACATACACACGAACCTACCATATAATGAAACTATTAAAATTAAGCTCGTTTGCATTTTGTTTGGCTTTAGTCTGTTTTAGCCAAAATTTATTTGCTCAAGAAAAAACAGAAGAAAAACAAGAAATTGACCATTCTTACAAACCTCTAACTCTTAAATTAGATGATAGTGGAAATAAATACATTCGTTTTCTTACTTGGCATCAGTTCTGGGTTCGCTCTACTCAAAACAATCCCAACAGCCTAGATTTAGCAGGAAATCCTTCAACTAATACCTTTGATATTGGTCTTCGTCGCTCTCGTGTGCTGATGTATGCACAAGTTTCGCCTCGTTTTTTGATTCTAACTCATTTTGGTATTAATAACCAAACTTTTAGAAATGGAGGAATTACAGCAGATACAGGAAAAAAACCTCAAATTTATATGCACGATGCGTGGACAGAATACAAAGTAGCAGACCAATTTTATGTAGGTGCAGGTCTTCATTATTGGAATGGAATTTCAAGAATGACAAGTGCCAGTACACTCAATTTTTTAACGATTGATGCACCTATTTTCAACTGGGCAACGATTGAACTAACCGACCAATTTGCTCGTCAGTTTGGTGTCTATGCAAAAGGACAAATAGGAAAATTGGATTACCGAGTTGCTCTCAATAAGCCTTTTGCAGCAGGTGTATTAGCAGAGGATTTGCCAAAAGATGGAGTTGCAAGAAATATTTTGAATGACAATACAGCATTACAAGGATATTTTGCGTATCAATT
>DAIUBX010000296.1:0-4790 GCA_036846465.1 Bernardetia sp. | reverse complement strand
AAAAGACAAAATTGATTTGGCTATTTATGCTGGAAAAGATGCCACAAGCAATATCAGCGTTTTGATAGAAGCCAAACGACCAAGCAATACAGGTGAGTTTTTGAGAGAAGATGACATTAATAAAAAAGCTCTACAAGAACTTTTGCTGTATTATCTCAAAGAGCGAGTTGTAGTAGAAAATAATCAAATCAAATATTTGATTGCTACAAATGGCAATGAATGGTATTTTTTTAAAGGAGAAGATTTTTATAATACGTTTTACAAAAATAAGAAGCTACTCAAAGAATACAACGAGTTTAGAAGTGGGCAAAAAGATTCTTCCAAAAATGAATTATTCTACAATGAAATTGCTAAAAAATACATTGAAGAAGTAAAAGACGAATTGCCATTTTTGTATATCGATATCAAAAAAGATTTTCAAGATATTTTGCCTATCACAAATACTGATGATGACAAATTAGTGTCTTTATACAAAGTATTTTCTCCGATTCACTTGTTGGCACAGCCGTATGGAAATGATAGCAATTTACTAAACAAAGATTTTTATTTCGAACTCTTGCATATCATGGGTTTAGAAGAAGTAAAAGAAGAGGGTAAAAAAATAATCCAAAGAAAAGAAAAATCAGCACGAAATGAAGGTTCATTATTAGAAACGACTATTTTTATTTTAGAAGATAGAGATTATCTTCGAAAAGTAGAAAATTTAGCCACTTATGGACAAGACAAAGAAGAACAGTTATTTAATATTGCTTTAGAACTCTGTCTGACGTGGATAAATCGAATTTTATTTCTCAAATTATTAGAAGCACAGTTAGTAGATTATAATGAAGATTCGAAGTATAAATTTTTGAATACTGACTTCATAACTCGCTTTAATGATTTGGAAGACCTCTTTTTTTCTGCCGTAGCCAAAAAATTAGAAGAACGAAACGAGCGCATAAAGGAAAAATACAAGAATATTCCGTATTTGAATAGTTCACTTTTTGAGCCTAATGAATTAGAAGATAGTACCCTTCGGATTTCAAGTATAAATGGGATTCAGTTAGAACCCTATAACAAAACCATTCTAAAAGATAATTTAAAACGCTCTACAGGCAAAATTCCTCTTTTAGAATATATTTTTCGTTTTTTAGATGCTTATGATTTTAGTGGAGAAAAAGGCGAAAAGGTAGATGAGAGCAACCAAGCTAAAACGCTTATTTCGGCTTCTGTGTTGGGACTTATTTTTGAAAAAATAAATGGGTATAAAGATGGTTCGTTTTATACACCTGCCTATATTACGATGTATATGGCTAAAGAAACATTACACAGAACTGTTTTACAAAAATTTAATGAGTATTATGGCTGGAGTTATACGGATTTTGAACAGTTGAAAGAAGACTTTAAAGATTACATGCGTAAAGGTGATCGCAAAATTATTCGTAGAGAGGCAAATCAAATTATTAATTCAATAAAAATATGTGATCCTGCTGTCGGTTCTGGACATTTTCTAGTAAGTATTTTAAATGAACTAATATCTATAAAGAGCAAGTTCAATATTTTGGTAGATAAAGAGGAAAGACGACTATATATTTATATTGAAGTAGTTGATGATGAGCTTGTTATTGAAAATGAGTTTGAAAATATTTTTACTTATAAACCTAAAAGTGAACGTAGTCAGCTTATACAAGAAGCACTATTTCATGAAAAACAAAATCTCATTGAAAACTGCCTTTTTGGTGTAGATATTAATCCAAATTCTGTCAAAATATGTAGGTTGCGTTTGTGGATAGAACTTTTGAAAAGTGCTTATTATACAGAAAATAACCAACTTCAAACGCTGCCAAATATTGATATTAATATCAAAACTGGAAACTCGTTGATTAGTCGTTTTGATTTAGATGAAGATTTGAAAAATGCTTTTAAAAGTAAAGATAATCCGTATAGTTTGGAAGACTATAAAAATGCTGTTCAAGAATACAAAAATATCAATAATAAAGAGCGAAAAAGAGAAATTATCAAAATTATTGACACAATCAAATCAGCTTTTACAGGAACATTAGATGGTAATTTTAAGAAAAAAATAGCGTCTGCAAGAGGAAAACTAGAACAAAAACAAACCGAAGTAAAAAACTTAGAAGCATTTGGACAAAAAATAAGTGAAAATTTGAGTTCAGAACTCAAAAAACTAGAACTTACACTAAACAAAGCAGAAGAAGAAAAAGAAGGATTATTAAATAATATAATTTATCAAAATGCTTTTGAATGGCGTTTTGAATTTCCAGAAGTTTTAGATGAAAATGGGAATTTTGTAGGTTTTGATGTTGTGATTGGGAATCCTCCTTATATTCGACAAGAAGAATTTTCTGATATTAAATCTTATCTAAAAAGTAATTATGAAATTTATAATTCTATTGCTGATTTGCTTACCTATTTTGTAGAATTGGGATATAAAATTTTGAGAGAAAAAGGAGATTTTCAATTTATTATTTCCAATAAATTTACTCGTGCAAACTATGGTCAAACAATGCGTTCTTATTTATTGGAAAAAACATCTCTAACTAATTTTATTGATTTTAGTGGAATTGCTGTTTTTGATGAAGCCACCGTCGACGCTACTATTATAGGTTTTAATAAAGAAAAAGCAACCGAAAAAACTCAATTTGAATATTTGAATGTAGAAAAACAAATATTCAATGTAGAAAAAGCACAATTATTTCTTGAGGAAAATTCAATTCCCTTTATTCAATCCAATCTTTCTGAAAAAACGTGGGCTATTGAAAGTCTAAAATTATTAGCTATCAAAAATAAAATCGAAGAAAAAGGAATTCCTTTAAAAGATTGGGAAATTTCTATTTCTAGAGGAATTCTGACAGGCTATAATGAAGCATTTATAATTGATGAAAATAAGAAAAATGAACTTATAAAAGAAGACCCAAAAAGTGCAGAAATATTAAAACCAATTCTTAGAGGCAGAGATATTCAAAAATATGTTGCTGATTTTCAGAATTTGTGGATAGTGTGTACTTTTCCTAGTTTAAAATTAAATATAGATGATTATCCAGCAGTTAAAAAATACCTACAATCGTTTGGAAAAAGAATAGAGCAAACAGGAAATAAAGGAAGCAGAAAAAAGACAACTAATGAATGGTTTGAAACACAAGATAGTATCTCATATTGGGAAGATTTTGAAAAGCCTAAAATTATTTATCCAAATATGACAAAGTATTTACCTTTTGTTTTGGATAAATCAGACGGTTATTATCATAATGACAAATCATTTCATATTATTACAGACAGACTTTACTGGTTAGTTTCTTTTTTAAACTCTACATTATTCAAATATTGTTTTAGAGATAATTTTCCAGAACTTTTAGGAGGAACTAGAGAAATTAG
Organism: Bernardetia sp.; assembly: GCA_036846465.1. Lineage (GTDB taxonomy): Bacteria > Bacteroidota > Bacteroidia > Cytophagales > Bernardetiaceae > Bernardetia. Next base: position 1,415 of record DAIUBX010000296.1, on the reverse strand, counting down.
AAAAGTATTTTTTGATAAAATTCCTGTAAAACAAGTTTCAAAAGAAGAAGAAAAACCATTTATTACTCTAGTAAACCAAATTCTAAAAGCAAAAAAAGCAAACCCAAATTCAGATACAACAGATTTAGAAAATGAAATTGATAGTTTGGTTTACAAACTCTATGAATTGACTTATGAAGAGGTTTTGATTATTGATTCGGATTTTGGAGTGAGTGAAGAGGAGTATAATGGAAAGTAAATGATTTTTTATAAAAAAACTCCTATCTAATTTCAAAAAATAGATAGGAGTTTTCATTTATTCAATACACTCTCACGCTAAAGCGTAAGCTACAAAATACTTCTCACGCTAAAGCGTAAGCTACAGAATGAATTACATTTATTTCAACCAACCTTCTACTTCTTCTTTTGTTGGATTTTTGATATCATTCAATTTCATTTTCTTACGCATTCCACAAACATCATTGAATAATTTTGAAGGAATAGACTCTTTCAAATCTTCAATTGTAAGGAAACCTAATTTTTGAATAATTGGAATGAGTTCTGCACGGATTCCTAAATCTGTATAATCTTTTTCAGATGCGTATTTTGGTTGTTTTTTAGGACGCATTTGAGGGAAAAACAAGACATCTTGAATAGAATTTTGGTTGGTCATAATCATAGAAAGACGGTCAATTCCGATTCCTAGACCTGCAGTTGGTGGCATTCCGTATTCTAAAGCATTTAGGAAATCTTCATCTAAAATCATTGCTTCATCATCGCCTCGTTTTCCAAGTTCTAATTGTTCCTCAAAACGTTGTCTTTGGTCGATTGGGTCGTTAAGCTCAGAAAAAGCGTTACAAATTTCTTTTCCATTACAAACTGCTTCGAAACGCTCTACCAAACCTTCTTTTGTTCTGTGTTTTTTGGCAAGTGGCGACATTTCCACAGGGTAATCGGTAATAAAAGTAGGCTGAATGAGCTTATGCTCACAGTGTTCTCCAAAGATTTCATCAATGAGTTTGCCTTTGCCCATGGTTTCATCAGTTTTTACGCCTAACTGTTGGCAAGTTTGGCGAAGCTGTACTTCGTCCATCGCTGAAATGTCTATTTTTGTAAAATGCTCAATTGCCTCAAACATAGTAAATCGCTTCCATGGGCGTTTGAAGTCAATCAAATTTTCGCCTACTTGAACTTGTGTCGTGCCGTGTAGATTCAGGGCGATTTTTTCTATCATTTCTTCCACCAAGTCCATCATCCACTCATAGTCTTTGTAGGCTACATAGAGTTCTATTTGTGTAAATTCAGGATTATGAAAACGGCTCATGCCTTCATTGCGAAAATCTTTTGAGAACTCATAAACCCCTTCAAAACCACCTACTATCAGTCTTTTTAGATATAACTCATTGGCAATACGCAAATAAAGTGACATATCCAAT
>DAIUBX010000295.1:0-4811 GCA_036846465.1 Bernardetia sp. | reverse complement strand
ATCATGGAGGCGAACCAGTTGTTACTCCAACCGATTCACAAGCGTATCAAGCTGCAAGTTTTGCATATAAGCAGACTTTTGGCAAAGAACCTATTCCGATGCGTGGTGGTGGAAGTATTCCAATCGTTGCAATGTTCAAATCTAAACTCGGAATTGATAGTATTTTGATGGGATTTGGCTTAGATTCGGATGCCATTCACTCGCCAAACGAACATTACGGACTTTTCAATTTTTATAAAGGAATAAATACAATTCCTCATTTCTTCTTACAATATGCTAAAATTTATAAACCTGAAATGGTTTAAAATTTAGTTAATTGTCGTTTGTGGGGACACAAACAACGGCAGAGAATTGATTTTTTTTCTATAAAAAACGAACTGCAATTTATTTTGTAGTTCGTTTTTCATGCTACTTAGCTTCTATATTCTCCTCAAACCATTTTTGCACTTCTTCCAAAGTTTTTTCTCCTGCTGCAACTGATAGAGTAAAATTTATTAGAATTTCATCTGTTACTTCTAGTTTCAAATCATAATCATTAAGCTGCAAAAAAAGTAAGGCACTTTCCAAACCTGTTCTTTTATTACCATCTGAAAATATATGATTTGCAATAATGTTGTACATATACAATCCTGCTTTATGATAAATTTCAGGATACATTTTACTACCAAAAACTTCTGCTTCAACTATTTCTATCAAATAATCTAAATTAGATTCGTGCAAAAAATTCGATGGTGGAACAAAATTCCCTCCTACATCTTCTATTGTGAGTTTATTAATTAAGACAACATCTTTTTTTCTAAGTAATTCTGTTTTTTTCATTTTCGTTTTTAAGATAGAGCTTTAAAAGTTTCTTTAAAACGAGAAAAATCTCTCTTTATAATTGATTTTATTTTTTCATCTCTTTCTTTCTCATTTGAATTTTCTTTAGTTATTTCTAAAAGAAGATTTTCAAAAGTAGCTATTTGCTCTTCTGAAAGATTTTCGATTTTAGTAATAATTTCCTTTTTTCTCTCTTGAATAGTCATAATTATATTTTTAATAAATGAATAAATTATTTGTTGATAAAACGAATTTCTGAAAGATAAAGTTCTTGATGAAAATTATAAATGCAAAAAACTTCAATCAAAGCATTAAAAAATGTCTGATTGAAGTTTTGTATATTTTATCTAATTCTGATTAGAAAAATCTTAAACCAATTTCTCCAAAATTCTACTCATAGAACATTCACGAAGTAATTTTGCTTTCAATTCTGAAATTGGAATACGGATTTGTTCCATCGTATCACGATAACGAAGCGTAACGGTATTATCTTCTAAAGTATCATGGTCCACAGTAACACAAAACGGAGTTCCGACAACATCTTGACGAGCATAACGCTTTCCAATAGAAGCACTTTCTTCATAGAAAGTTTCTAAATCTAATTTCAAATCATTTACAATTTCCATTGCTTTTTCTGGCAAACCGTCTTTCTTAGTGAGAGGAAAAACAGCTACTTTAGTTGGAGCAAGTGGTGCAGGGAAAGAAAGAACAATACGTTTTTCTACATTTCCGTTCTCGTTTGTAGATTCAATTTCTTGATAGGCATTACTCATCACCGACAAAAACAAACGGTCAAGACCGATAGAAGTTTCGATGACATAAGGGATATAATTTTCCTTTGCTTGTGCATCATGGAAACGCAATTTTTTCTTAGAAAACTTTTCGTGTTGCTTTAAATCAAAGTCTGTACGAGAATGAATTCCTTCCATTTCTTTCCAACCAATTGGATAATTGAATTCTATATCTTCGGCTGCATCGGCATAATGAGCTAGTTTGTCATGAACGTGAAAACGAAGTTTTTCGGCAGGTGTTCCGATAGCTAAATGCCATTGATGACGATTTTCTTTCCATTTTTGAAACCACTCTTGCTGCGTTCCGGGTTTAATGAAAAATTGCATTTCCATTTGTGTAAACTCACGCATACGCATGATAAACTGACGAGCTACAATCTCATTTCTGAATGCTTTTCCAACCTGTGCAATACCAAAAGGAGGTTGCAAACGGCTTGTTTTCTGAACATTTAGGTAATTTACAAAAATACCTTGTGCTGTTTCTGGACGCAAATAAATTTCACTTGCTTCAGTATCTACTGCGCCAATTTTGGTAGAAAACATCAAATTAAACTGACGTACTTCTGTCCAGTTTGCTGTTTTAGAAATTTCACAAACAATATTTTCTTCAATAATTAAGTTACGAACACCTTCTAAATCTTCTTTTTTCAAAAGGTCATTCATTTTATCTACTAAATCATTCGCTTTTTGCTCATTTCCTTCACTTCTGTAAAGGTCTGCTCTATTTTCAATGATTTGGTCGGCACGATAACGTTTTTGAGAATCTTTATTATCAATCATTGGATCACTAAAACCATCTACGTGTCCAGATGCTTTCCATGTTGTTGGGTGCATAAAAATAGCTGCATCAATTCCAACAATATTGTCATTCAAACGTGTCATAGCCAACCACCAAGCCTGTTGAAGGTTATTTCGAAGAGCTGCCCCAGTTTGTCCGTAATCATAAACGGCTTGTAAGCCATCGTAAATTTCAGAAGATTGGAATACAAAACCGTATTCTTTACAATGCGAAATTATTTTTTGAAAAAGCTCATTTTCTGCGCTTCCCTTTTGTTTTTTATTTTTTGTTTGGCTTTCCATGAAAGTCTTTAATAGTTAATTAAAATTTCTAAATAATAGGCAAAGATAATAATTCTATAAGGATTCTTACCAATTTGATTACAGAATGTCTTTTAGTTTTCAAAATCTGTCAAAAAATGTTTTTTCATCTTCGTTTGTAGTTTTTGTACTGGGTTTGGTGTCTGTTTTGATGATGTTGGTTTCTGTTTTGACTCTCTTTAGATACTTTTTGGCTTTTTTCCAATTTAGATAAATCTTTTGGGTTTATTTCTTGATTAATACCGTTGATTATGGTTTTATCTTGTGAAGAGACGATTTTTTTATATTCTGGTTCTTTGGATTCTATCTTTTTAGGTTCTATGAATGTGAAATCGACATAAAGCAATAATTTTCTTTTTAATAAGCGAATTCTGTCAATGGGAAAATTAGTCAATTTTACCTCTGTATGATTTGTACTATTTTTCTTTGTTTTGGCTAATCGTAGTAGAAAAGTAGTGATTCGTTCTTTTTTTGAAAAAATTAGGGGAATACTAACCTCTTCGTTTTTACTATCCTGTTTTTTCAAAATTAAATTTACACAACAACTAGATTGATATTGAATTTCTATATCATTAATTCGTGTAAGTTCTATAAAAACACCTTGTTTGAGTTGCTCAAAATAGAAAAACAAACTGTGATTGAAAATCCCAAAACTAGCTAGGTCTTTAATTTTAAATTTTTCTTGTTGCTCTTCTTTTTTTGAATTTTCTAAAGAGACTCTATTTTCTATTGGAAGTTGCTGTATTGTCTTTTTTCGTTGGTTTTTGAAAATCAAATCACTATTAGAAAGCAGAAGAAAATAAGAAATCAAAATACTACTACCACTAATAAGTAACCTAATAAAAACACTATCAAAAACTAGAGAAGTAAATACTCCTATTGGCATTCCTAAAATTACACTTGCAAAAATTATAAAAAGCCATTCTTGAAGTGTCTTTTTCTTATTTCTTCTTTGAACATCTTGCTGTTCTTGTTCTTTTACATGTCTTATCTGAGGTTTCGGTTTTTCTATTGACTTTTCTAGGGCTTTTTTTAAGTTAGGATTTAATAAAATCTCCACTTTTTTATCTCTTGGATTAAAATTAGAAAGCAGTTTTAAACACTCATCAAAAGAAATAGAAGTATTAACAAGCGTAATAAAATGAGGATTGATAATCGAAACATTCAATAGTAAAGGCACGGAAATAGGCAAAAAACTGAGCGTTTTGGTCTGCCCACAATGTTTTCTATCCATATATTCCCAAGAATCTTTCAAAAAGGCTGATTTACAAATCCCACAAAAAACAACTTCGTCATTGGCTTGAATCAAATCTCCAGTAATGGCATCTTTACGTTCTTCTTCTAAAAAAGATTGGTGTAAATGGCTATTTATTTTATGAATATTCATTTTTTACTTTTTTTATCCTCTGTAATTTTACTGATTTATGACTTAGTAACATAAAACTAGTGCAATTTTTGAAACTATTTTAATTACTAAAGACGTTATATCTACAGTTTTGTTTTGCTAAATTGTGTCTATACTTTATTTAAAGATAAAAAAGTCAGATAAAAACTTAGAAAAAAATCACTCAATTCACTAAAACACTTAGAAATCATGAAAAATTCTACTCCAGATAAAATTATTTACATCATTAGGCACGGAGAAACCGAATACAACCGATTAGGCTTAGTACAAGGCTGTGGCATAGATTCTGACTTAAACGATGTCGGAATACAACAAGCCGAACTCTTTTTTCAAAAACACGGACACACAAAATTTGATAAAGTCTATACTTCGATGCTCAAACGAACCCATCAGAGCGTAAAAGATTTTTTAGCTTTAGAACTAAAATGGGAAAAACTTGTCGGACTCAATGAAGTTAGCTGGGGAGATAAAGAAGGCAGACCTGTTACAAAAGAAGAAAATGACGCTTATTTTGAAATGTTGAAAGGCTGGCGCAACGGAGAACTTCATCTAAAAGTACCAAAGGGAGAAAGCCCTCTTGAAGTAGCAGAAAGACAAAGAGAAGCACTAGAAGTAATTCTTTCTCGTCCACATGAAAAACAAGTTTTGGTTTGTATGCACGGACGAGCAATGCGAATTTTGCTCTGTCAGCTTATGCG
>DAIUBX010000294.1:0-4837 GCA_036846465.1 Bernardetia sp. | reverse complement strand
CATTGCTCGTGTCCTCACGAGCAATACATAAAACGCTTAAGTTGACAACAGTGAGTGTCGACGTTTGTAAGAGAAAATTTTGATTTTTACTTTACAGTTTCTATTCTATCTAAATACAGAGTTATTAATTTATTGGTCTTGTTTAGTTCCAAAACTTTGTCCCATAGTGGAAATAAAATTGTACGAAAATACTTTGTTTTGATATTACCTAAACGAATATGGATAATTTTTGGAGGTGGTAGTGTTGTCAAAATTTTGGTAGAGAAATCACTATCTCTTGTAATAATAGTTAGATTATTATTTTTAGCATATTCCCAAATTTGACTATCTTTTGCCTCGTCGTTCAAGTCGTTTTGATGGATATAATTTTCATTATTCCATAAACTAAAATAATAAGGTAAGTTGGCATCGATTAGGTAAGAAGGCATTAACTAGCTATTTTTTGTATAGAAAATTCGTTATTCATCATAGAAGCTGCAAAATCCAAACACGCTTTTATATCTTCTTCTTCCAAAAAAGGATATTGATAGAGTATTTCTTCTTTTGTTTCTCCTACACTCAAAAGTCCTAAAACAGTTTGTACAGTCATTCTTTTTCCTCTTATGGTAGGTTTTCCATTGCACAAGTCTGGGTCTAAGGTTATTCTTTCTGTAATGTAGTACATTTTTTTTGTGATTAATTGGAGTAAAAGTGTTTTTTTATGTTTACGAGTAAAATTGATTATTGGTTTTGGATTGACTTTTTAATTTAATTTGTCAATATTTTTTTTGATAAAAATAGGATTAAAGTAAATGTACAGCTTTAATTCTCAAAACAAAACCAACCAAAAAACAGTACTCTTTCTAAAGAATTAAAGCCACAAAAAACGTTCAATTATGCAAACTCAATCTATAAAAGAAAATCCTACCGTTGCTCGTGTCCTCACGAGCGACAACTATTATAAAAATCTACATTCAAAATTCATTCAGACTCGTCAAAGAACGCTTTCTCTTTGTCAAGATTTGCAGCCAGAGGATTTTGTCGTTCAGCCGATAGCCGATGTTAGCCCTACAAAATGGCATTTGGCACATACAACGTGGTTTTTCGAAACGTTTTTGCTTGTTCCTTATCTCAAAAATTATAAAGTTTTTCACGAAGACTACAATTATTTGTTCAATAGTTATTATGAAACAGTTGGAAAAAGAGTATTAAGAACCGATAGAGGAAATTTGACTCGTCCGACAACAAAAGAAATTTATGAATACAGAAAGTATGTAGATAATTCGCTTTCACTATTTTTTGAAGAATTACAAAAAGGTAGTTTTGATAATGAAACAGAAGCCGAAATAAAAAAACGTCTTTTTATTGGACTTAATCACGAAGAGCAGCATCAAGAATTACTCGTTACAGATATAAAATATGTTTTGGGAAATAATCCACTTTTTCCTGCCGTGCAACTGCCGATTGATGATTTTACAGTTTTTAAAGCAAAAGAAGAGCAACAAGAAAATTTTATAAAAATAAAAGAAGGAATTTATCAAATTGGTTTTCAATCAGAGAATCCAAATAATTCAGAAAATGATTTTTATTTTGATAATGAAAAAGGTGTTCATCGTGTTTTTTTAGAGGAATTTGAAATTTCTAAGAATTTAGTAACCAACAGAGAATATTTAGAATTTATAGAAGCTGGAGGTTATCAAAACTTTAATTTTTGGCTTGCCGAAGGTTGGGATTTTGTCAATCAAAGTAAAATAATTGCGCCTTTGTATTGGTTTAAACAAGAATCAGAAAATAATACAGAATGGTTTAAATATGATTTTAATCAATCCGAAAACGGTTTGCAAAAAATAGATTTAGATGCGCCTTTGTGTCATATCAGTTTTTACGAAGCCGAAGCCTACGCACAGTTTAGAAATATGCGCCTTCCAACCGAACACGAATGGGAAATTGCAAATGAGTTTTTTGAGTGGGGCAAACGTTGGGAATGGACACGTTCTGCTTACCAACCGTACCCAAATTTTGCAAAAGATGATGGGGCTTTAGGAGAATACAACGGAAAATTTATGATAAATCAACTTGTTTTGCGTGGAAGTTCGGAAGCAACTGCACCCAATCATTCAAGATATTCGTATCGTAATTTTTTCCACGCTGACAAACGTTGGCAATACACAGGAATACGTTTGGTAAAGTAAAACAGACTTCCCTTTTAAAATATTGAGAACTCTGATTTTGTAGTGAAATCTTCCAAAAATCGCATTCCTTTATAAGAATTTCCTTTTTTATTCAGATTCGGACTCCAAACGGCAATCGTATATTGATTTGGATGGACAGCTATAATTCCTCCCCCAACACCACTTTTGCCAGGTAGTCCGACTTTAAAAGCAAATTCTCCAGATTCATCATAAAACCCACAGGTTTGCATAAGTGCATTTATTCTTTTTGCTTGACTTTTGGTCAGTATCGAAAGGTTATCAACTGTTCTACACCCATTATTTGCCAAAAACAAAAATGCTTCTGAAAGTTCTTGGCAGTTCATTTCTAGTGAACAAAGGTCAAAATAGAAATCCAAAACCTCCGTAGGGTCATTTTCAATATTTCCGAAGGATTTAATAAAATTACACAAGGCTACATTTCGAAACCCAATTGCTTTTTCTGATGCAGCAACTGTGCTTGAATAATTTAATTCTGAATTATTGGAAAGACTTCTCACAAAAGCCAAAAAATCTTCTTTTGGGTTTTCTAAATGACTAATAAGAATATCTGAAATTACGATTGCACCAGCATTGATAAATGGATTTCTAGGTATTCCATTATCTACTTCAAGTTGAACAAGAGAATTGAATGGAGTTCCAGATGGCTCAACACCCAGTCTTTCCCATATTTTTTCACCTAGCATTCTATACGCTAAAGCTAGAGATAGCACTTTTGCGATACTTTGAATGGAAAATCTATCATAACAGTTTCCAATACCAAAATTGCCTTGTTCAAGTGTAGATATATGTATTCCAAAATTTTCGGCATTTACATGAGCTAATTCGGGAATGTAAGAAGCTAATTCTCCTTTATCTTCTACGAGTTTTATTTTGTGGTATATCTCTTCAATTATTTCTTTAAAATTCACTTTTGGTTGGTTTAATTATTCCGTCCAAATATACAGGTTTTGGTATTTTGATGCAAGATTATGTCTAATACTAAAAAAACTAAAAGCATTATATTTGTATTGCATGGAATACAAAGTATGATGCTTAAATACATGTGTAGGTCTGTACTGCGACATGTATGAATAGGTGGAGAAATCGCTGTTAGCACAAGTTTTTGTATTTAGATATGTTTATTACTTTTTCTGAATTAGTTACTATTTTAACTAATGTATATTCTTTTTGCTTTTCAATTTTAAAATATAAAATGCTTTCTTTAATTTTTTCTGTGCTTAAAACTTTTATTAAAATAGTTTTTTCTATTATTTGTATTTCAAATTTTATCGGAAATGAATTTGTATTTACAATTCTCAAATCTTTATAACCATAAACTAATGTTGCATCTGTTCCTAATGGACAGAATCGTGTTTCATCGTTATATATATCAACGGAATGATTATGTCTTTCTAAAATTTTTAATCCTGCTATCAGACTTATGTAATAAATAATTCCTGAAACTTGGCATAAACCACCACCAATGTCTTCAATAATTTTTCCATTTTGAATTGTTCTCCCTTTTCTAAACTGTTTGTTTGGATTGCCAATTATATTCCAAAATGAAAAAATCTCATTTGGCTGTATTACATAACTGTTAATTTTATGACTTGCGACTGAAAAATTATATAATTTGCTTTCAAAAGTAGCACTTTGTTTTATTTCTTGACTCAATGATATAAAATGTTCAAAATTCATTTCTTTATCTGTTTTTTGAGCAAATTTGAACAAATCTCTTGTTATCAAGTCTGTTATAAACCTAATAACTATTTTTCTATATAATTTTATTACTTTCCAATATTTCATTTTTTTACAAATTCAATTATTTGATAGGAACTATACTCTTTTAGGAAAGAATTCGACAATAGATTATCTAATTTAATAAATGATTGCCTTATTTTTTTTGGAAACCTATGAATCGGAATAAACAATATTCCAAATGACCTTTTTACTTCGAAGTTTGAATTTATTTTTTTTAATTCTTGATTTGTCAAACTAAATCCACCGTGCCAATCCTTACTTTTATAATTTAATAATTTTCTTCTTTTAGATGAAGGAATATCAAAAATAATTCTTCCATTTTTACTTAATATTCTATCACACTCTTGAAGAATTTTTTCAACTTTTTCTTTATTTAGATGCATAAAAAAATGAAAACTTATAATTGTGTCAATTGAATTATCCTCAAAAGGTGTTTTTTCGGCATCTGATAAATAAATTTTTTTGTTGGGAAATTTTTGTTGGGACATTTTGACCATTTCTTCACTAGCATCGATTCCATAATTTGCATAATCCATAAATCGCCCACTTCCACAAGCCAAATCTAATATTACTTCATTGTTATTAGTCAATAATTTATCTAATATATTTCGTTCTTGCTTGTCAATAAATTTCCCATACGAATTATCAAATCTGTCATTATCATAAATTTTGGCTAGTTTATTATAATAGGTTATAATTTCGTCCATATTTTGTTGTCATTTTATAAAATTTCTGCAAACGTATTGATAAACGCAACTGCATTCAATTATTAAAAAAAACACCTCTAGTCCAAAAAAGAACTAATGGTGTCTACAAGATACAGAAGATAATGATTTTTTCTACTAAGTTTAAATTTTGATTATGAATAAAAATACTTGAACAACAACTACAAAAACCACGGCTAC
>DAIUBX010000293.1:0-4841 GCA_036846465.1 Bernardetia sp. | reverse complement strand
CTTTATTGTGGCTTCTGGTGCAAATTATAATGGCGATATGGATTTGTATTGGAGCAAGAAAGATTCGACTGGAAAATGGTCGGTTTGTACAGAAATGCCTATTTCCACGCCAAAAAATGAACGTTCTGTATTTTTAGCTGCTGATAACAAGACGATTTATTTTGCTTCTGATGGTTATGGTGGTTTTGGTGGATTGGATATTTTTAAGGCTTTGCTTGATGAAAACGGCAATGCGATTGAGATTTTTAATATTGGTGCGCCCTTCAATACCGATAAAGATGATTATGGTTTTGTTTTGACGGCTTCTGGCGAGGCTGCTTATTTTGTGAGAGAAGGAGATATTTTTTATGCAGATTTAATCCACGCTTCGCCTGAAATAAAACCTTCGCCTGTTTTGCTTTTGGAAGGAAATATTGTGGGGTGTGATGGAAATCCGATTGATGCAAAAGTGAGTTTGTATGATGAAAATGACAAAGAAATTAGTGTTAGTTTTACCAATGCAAGAAATAAAGGCGAGTATGTTTTGCTTATTCCTAATCCTCCAAAAACTAAAAAGTCATACAAACAAATCATAGAAACCGAAAAAGGATTCGAACAAGAAACTTTTCAAGAAACCTTTTTTAAAACTAAAAAGATAGAAATTCCATCAATAAAAAAATATACCAAAATTGAGTTAGGAAAAACGCAGATAAACGATTGTAAAGAAGAAATACAAACCACTACGACAACAGAATTAGAAAATATTTATTTTGATTTTGATTCTGACGAGTTAGACCAAAATTCTATTACAGTTTTAGAAAATATTATCAAATTATTCAATCAAAATTCTTCTAAAAATAATGAGCAAAAAATCATTCTTACAGGACATACCGATTCGAAGGGAAGTGATGAGTACAACGAAATTCTATCACAAAAAAGACTTTTATCTGTTCAAAATTTCTTAGAAAGCAAAGGAATTGATACATCCAAAATCAAAATTACTCCAAAAGGCGAAAAAAATCCTACACAAACCAACGCCACAGAAAAAGGTCGTAGCAAAAATAGGCGTGTGGAAATAATGATAAGTGATGAATTGTGAGTGATGAATTATTACCTTTTTTAATTTAAAAATAGCTATGAAAATCAAAGTTTTTATTCTGTTTTCTGTTCTCTTTTTGGGAGTTGGATTTGAGGGGTTTGGGCAAGTTACTTTTGAAGATATTTTTCCTAAAGTTAGAATTGAAGTAGATACTGCACATGTTTCTTTGTATAAAAAACTTCAAATCATTAGAAAATGTGAGTATTTAGGAGTTTTTGAGGGTGGAATTCAAGTAGGACATTTTTATAGTAGAACCCTGCAAGCAGATTCTACTTGGTATGTTCGTGGAGGACATTCTTTAGTCAGTAGAATAATTCTTTTGAGTACTCAAAATAATGGAATAATAGATATGGTTATTCAACCAAGTATTATAAATTATGGAGAGGGAGGAAGTGCTGCTATTTGGACATTGAATAAAGAAGGAAAATACAAAAGAAAAAAACTTTTTGATGGAGGAGATATTAAGAGAGTTTATAGAGATGAGAATAATATTTTGAAGATAGAAATAGAATTAAGTGGCTGTTGTGATAATTATTTTATGTGCGATGAAATTTATTCTTATGAAAATGATAGTTTAGTTTTGCAAGAACAAATATGTTATTTGAGAACGGATCGCTATGTAAAAGAGGCAACAGAACTAAAAGAAAATAGAACTTTTACAACTACTGATACTGCATATCTGATTGGTAACAATCCTAGAGGTTATGGTGATTTTGTTGAAATGGTAGATTATACTGCTGGTAAGGATAGTATTATGCAGTACGATTATAATGATGAAGTAGTAGCTGTTGTTCCTCCAAATCAGAAAGGCAGAGTTTTAGCCACAAGGTTTGTAGATGACTTGTATTGGTACTTGATAGTTTTTCCTTCACAGTCAATTCAAAGAAGGGTTTTTGATTATATGATTGGTGATCCTCGTACAAAGTTTCATTTTGCAGGTTGGATAAAATCAAAAACACCTCTAAAAATTGAATAAGTCCTACACAAAAAGCGCAATCAATCCTACAATCAAACAATAGATTGCAAAATAAATAAGTTTGCGTTTTTTGACAAGTTCCACCATCCAATAACAAGCAATCAGACCGACTACAAAAGCCGTAATAAATCCAATAGTTAGAAAAGAAATATCTAAAGAAGCAGGATTTGGATTTTCTAAATAATCTTTTACTTCCAAAAGTGTAGCTCCAAAAATAGGCGCAAGAACCATCAAAAATGAAAAACGAGCAGCCTCACTACGTGGAACACCAATCAAAAGAGCTGTTGCAATCGTCGCACCCGAACGAGAAATCCCTGGTAAAACTGCAATCGCTTGTGCAAGTCCAATAATAAAAGCCTGTAAATAAGAAATATTTTGATTGAGAGAAGCTGTTTGGCTGTGTGTTTCTTTGGGTGTGGTTTCGTCATCTAAAATACCTTTTTGTCCCATTGTAGGAACACTATTTTCTTGTTTTAGGCGAGTAATAAGTAACAAAACTCCTGTAATCATCAGCATTCCACCTACAAAAGGAATATTTCCATTAAAAAAAGATTCTACCCATTTTTTGAAAAACACGCCAATTATTCCAACAGGAATCATCGAAATAACAATTTTTACAGCAAATTCCCATTCATCATTCCATTGAAATTTTAGCATTCCTTTCAGAATAAAACCAATTTCTTTTCTGAAAATAACGACTGTACTTAGGGCAGTTGCAGCATGAAGAATGATAGAAAAAAGAAGGTCGTCGGAAGGATTGATATGCAAAAGAGCTTTTCCAAGTTCTAAATGTCCACTACTACTGACAGGCAGAAATTCTGTCAAGCCTTGTAAAATACCCAAAATGAGAGCTTCAATCCATTCCATAAATTTCTTTTTTATAATTGCACTAAGTACTTATTTGCACTGTTTTAAAGGCACAAAATTAAGAGAGTTTAGTGATAAGGCAACTACTTTTTCCTAAAAAAAACTAAATCATTTCATAAATAAAGGTTTGGTGCATCTTTGAATCAATTTTTTACGTAAATTTTGGGTATTAAACGTAATATTCACTACTCACTATTTTTTAATACCCTTCTTTCTATGAAACATTTACACACACTTTTAATTGTTCCTATCATTATTGCGCTTTTTTTACTTGCTATTCAACAATCTTGCGCTCAAGTAGAAATGCCTGTTCCTAGTCCTGCTGCTTCGGTTTCACAAGTTTTTGGTGTTACTAAGGTTTCAGTAGATTATTCTTCTCCTGCTGTTCGTGATCGTGAAGTTTGGGGGAAAATGATTCCATATAACGAAATGTGGCGTACAGGTGCAAATTCTCCTACCAAAGTTACTTTTTCTACTGATGTGATGGTAGAAGGCAAAGAAGTAAAAGCTGGTTCTTATACGCTTATTACCATTCCAACAGAAAAAAATTGGACAGTTATTCTAAATAAAGATTCAAAAGGAAACGGTGTTTTTTCTTATTTAGAAGAAGATGATGTAATTCGTGTAGAAGTAACTCCAAAAGAAGCCGAAATGCAAGAATACTTAGCTTTTACGATTGTTCCTCAGTCAGATTCAGAAGCACACTTGGTAATGAATTGGGAAAAAATGAAAGTAGCTGTTAAAGTTACTACAGATACAAAAGCGAATGCTGTTGCTTCTATTGATAAAGGAATGGGGATTTATGGTAGAGCGTGGTATGATTATGCTTCTGCTGCTGAATATTATGTTCAGAATGATTTGGACATAGAAAAAGCAAATGGTTGGGCTTCTCTTTCAATGAAATTAAATGAAAATCATTTTTTTCCTCAATGGATTATGGCACAAGTAAAAGCAAAACAAGGAAACTTTAAAGAAGCTGCTACACTTGCCAAAAAAGCACAAGAAATGGGTACTAAAAACGGAGGTGGTTTTTATGATGCTCGTAAAGCAAGTCTTGAAGCTAGTTTAGTTGAATGGACAAAAAAAGTGAAGTAATTTCAAAAAATAGATAATTATTTAAAAAAGCTATTCATTCTAATCAGATTGAATAGTTTTTTTTGTGAAACCCATTTTTGAGATAACTTGATTTGATTTTTTTTCGTACATTAGAATAACATAAATTTTACACATTACTTTTTCCTATTATGATAGAAATTATAGCCATACTTGCAGTATTTTCAGTTCCTGTGAGTGCCATTGTAGGTGGATATTACTACAAAATAAAAAAACTAGAAGTTGCTCGTCGCCTTAGCCAACAAGAACAACAACAACTTACTATGATAATGCAAGAAAATGAAGAGCTGCGCCAACGTTTGGAAAATGTAGAAGTCATTGTTTCAAGTGCAGATTTGGATATTCTGACAGCAGGGGCTTCTATGGAAGATATTACTCGCATCAAAAATACGGTAAGTCAAGTAAGAGATACCAAACGTTTTAAATTGCGTTAGATTTTGTTATTTTGTAATACATAATTGTAGGGAACACGGTTTGCCTTTTCCTAATCAAAATATAAGACACAAAAAAGCACTATAAAAAAATATAGTGCTTTTTTGTGTTTCTATGAAAAATCTAAAGTTGTATTATACTTAGTGAATATGATCTTCTTCGTCCGAACCACCACCAAGTGATTGTCCATCATGAGAAGAAAGTTCTACTAATTGTTGGTATTCTGCTGGAGATAAATCATTAAAGAAGTAATTGATTGGATTAAGTGCAGCTCCATTATGACGTACTTCATAATGCAAGTGAGGAGCAACTGAAAGTCCTGTACTTCCTACCTTTCCTACTAACTGTCCACGTTTTACTTTTTGTCCTTTTTTA
>DAIUBX010000292.1:0-4844 GCA_036846465.1 Bernardetia sp. | reverse complement strand
TGTAAATCCTTGTACGACAGGAGCAACGGCTTCTAAGTGAGAAGGATTTGGAGCAAGACGCAAATAAACTTTATTTCCTTCAGGCGTTTCTACTTGAGAAGAATAACCCATGTGGTATTTTACGTCGCCATCTCCTAAGCCTAAAAGTTCGTCAGAAACATTTCCTTCAAATTCATTAAATACTTGAGCATACGTTTTGCCCATAATATTTACAAGTACATTCAAACGACCACGATGAGCCATTCCGATTACTACTTCCTCTACGCCTAATTTTGCACCTTCACTAATGATGGCATCAAGGGCAGGAATGGTAGATTCGCCACCTTCCAAAGAAAAACGTTTTTGTCCTAAATATTTGGTATGCAAAAAGTTTTCGAAAACAGAGGCTTCATTGAGTTTCTGTAAAATGCGTTCTTTTTGTTTGTTGTCTAGTTTGAATTTTGGATAATCTACTTCTACTTTTTTTCTGAACCAATATTTTACATCAGGTTCACGGATAGACATAAACTCAAAACCGATTCCACTCTCATAAATGAGTTGAAGACGCTCAACGATTTCTTTTAGTGTAGCTTCTCCAATTCCAATTTCGTTTCCAGCTCTAAATTTTTTATCTAAATCAGCTTCTGTAAAACCAAAATCTTCTAACTTCAAACGTGCTTTTCTATCTCTACGTGGACGAACAGGGTTTGTTTTGGCTTGTAAATGTCCACGCAAACGATAACCGTCAATTAATTTTTTGACAGAAATTTCTTGTTTTAGTTTGTCTTCATCAAGACCAGCAGGAAGAGAATCGGCAAAACCTTTTTGGTTTAGCGTTTCGTTGCTTTTTGCGTGTCCGTTTGAGCCATTTGTATTTGTTTTGGTAACTTTTCCTGTTTCGGTGTCATAATCAGTCATCGAAAATTCAAAGCCTTCAAAAAATCGTTGCCAACTAGAATCTACCGACTTTGCATCTTTTTGATAATCTTGATACAATCCTTCGATGTACGAGTTTTCGGCATTGGAAAGGTATGAGAGTTTGTCCATTTGTTTGGGTTATATTTTCAAAAACACTTGGTTTTATTTCTTATTATTTTGATAAAACTAAATGCTTTTTGTAGTTTTTGTGTTCGTAAACTAATTTCAGAAAAAGAAGTTATGAAATTTAGAACGAAATTACAATAAAGTGTTCTATTTTACAAAGAATAAGATAAATTATAAAACTAAAGTTAGTGAAGGTTTCTTATAAATTGCTAAATTAGTATCGTTGTTTGTATTTTCTTTTTAAAACATAAAAAAAACTCTATTCTCTTCAAAAAGAAGAAAATAGAGTTCTGTAAAAAGAATCATATTCTAAATTAAAACTTATACGAGTTTGTCAATACGATTTTGAAGTTCTTTTTTAGTAGTTGTTCCAACGATTTTTTCTACAATTTCGCCATCTTTGAAGATAAGGATTGTAGGGATATTACGAACACCGTATTTTACAGTAAGTTCTGAGTTTGAATCTACATCTACTTTTGCGATTCTTGCTCTTCCTTGATACTCATCAGAAAGCTCATGAACGATAGGAGTCATCATTTGACAAGGTCCACACCATTCAGCCCAAAAATCAACCAAAACAGGTTGGCTAGAAGAAATAAGTTCAGTAAAAGTTCCTTGTGTTGCTTCAATAGCTGCCATAATAAAATATTTTCTGTGTAAAAAATGAATTAAGTGTATATAAATGAAAATGGGTAGAATCTTTTTTAAAAAATAGGATTTGTATTTTCAAGTGTTGCAAAAATAATGCTTTCTATTCGTAAAAAATAATTGTTCTCTCATTTAGTCAGTTTGAAAAAACGAATTAGTAGTACCTATTTTTAGCAAAATGTCATTATCACAACATAAAAAGTTGCTTTTCTGTTTAAAAATAGAAAAAGTTAAGGCTTTATAAACTTTAAAAGAGGAATCAAATTTTTGAGTATTTTTGTGAAACAACTTCTAAAACAGACTTTCTAGCCCATTGAAAAACCAAAACAAACCATGAAAGCCACCACAATCACACCAAAGCAAATAAACGAACTTATCAAAAACAGAAGAACAATTTTTCCTCATGAATGTACAGGAGAAAAAATTGATGATAAAATAATTTGGCAGCTTTTAGAAAATGCCACTTGGTCGCCTAATCATGGAAAATTAGAACCTTGGCAATTTTTTGTTTTTGCAGATGAAAAAAGACAAGATTTAGGTAATTTTTTGATACAGTTATATGAAAAAATAACTCCAAAAGAAGAGTATAATGAATTAAAAGTAACCAAATTACGCAATCGAATGACTGAATCTTCTCATATTATTGTCGTGGTTGCAAAGACAAATCAAAATCCACGTATTCCAGAAATTGAAGATATAGAAGCTGTTGCTTGTGCTATTCAAAATATGCAACTTTCGGCTACTGTTTATGGTTTGGCGAGTTATTGGGGAACAGGCGAACTCGTTTATGCAGAAGAAACCCATTCTCAATTAGGATTATCCGAAAATGAAAAAATTGTTGGTTTTCTTTATTTGGGAGTTCCAAAGGAAGGTGTGATAAAAGAAGCTACACGCAAACCAGTAGAAGAAAAAGTGGTTTGGATAAAGTAATGAAATTGTGAATTATTAATGGTAAATTATGAATGAATACAATGAAGTTGTTTGAACTTTGTCAATAGTTTAGATTACAGGTTTTATTTTCTTCAACTATTGTCAGAGTTTGCTTAGGCAAACTACTGACAAAGTTTTTTTGGAAAAAATGAAAGTTCAAACAGCTTCAATGAATAAGAAGTTAGAGTTTCTATTCACCATTTATGATTCACAATTATTCCTTGTATTTTTGTTTTCTGATAAAATAAACCACAAACCTAGTTTTACCCAGTTGAATTTTGAATACTAACGACAATATCCTCACTATTTCAGATGTTCGAAAAGAATATCACAATCATACTGCTCTTTCAGGTGTCAGTCTTACCATTCCAAAGGGAAGTATTTACGGACTTTTAGGGCCAAATGGCGCAGGAAAAACTTCGCTTATTCGTATTATTACGCAAATAACAGGTGCAGATAGTGGTAAAATCCTTTTTGAAGGTCAAGAACTTGCGCCAAAACATGTTTCTCAAATTGGTTATCTGCCAGAAGAAAGAGGTCTTTATCCAAAAATGAAAGTAGGTGAACAGCTTATTTATTTGGGGAGGTTAAAAGGAATTCCAAAAGCTGAAATTGAGAAAAAACTAAAATATTGGCTCACTACTTTTCAGATGAAAGAATGGTGGAATAAAGAAGTAGGTGGACTTTCAAAGGGAATGCAGCAAAAAGTACAGTTTGTAGCAACCGTTTTGCACGACCCAAAATTATTGATTTTAGATGAGCCTTTCTCTGGTTTTGACCCTATAAATGCCAATCTTTTGAAAGATGAAATCCTTAAACTTCAACAAAAAGGTACAACTGTTATTTTTTCGACGCATAGAATGGAATCTGTGGAAGAGCTTTGTGACACAATTGCACTCATTAACAAATCCCATAAAATATTTGAAGGGAAGAAAGCAGACATAAAACTGGCTCACAGAACGCATATTTTTGAGGTTCAGACAGACAAACCTATTTTAGAAAGCGGAAATTCTTTTACTATTTTAAAAGAAAGCAAAGAAACTGATTTTAAAACCTATCTTACTTCTGTCAAAATAAATGAAGGCGCAGCAAAAAATGCACTTTTACAGGAGTTGGTAACTAATTATGAAATAATTTCTATGCAGGAAAAATTACCTTCAATTAATGATATTTTTATTAAAATGGTAGAAGAGAAATAAAGTCAGAAGTTAGATTTCAGAAGTTAGAATTAAAATAAAGTAGGGAAAATGGCTTGCCTTTTCCTGTACCACAGAGAGTTTAATAAAATGCAAAAAGATACGTACAAACATCAAGGATTACGAAGGCAGCTCGTCGACGAGATTATTTTAATGGGAATAAAAGACGATGCTGTTTTGAATGCTATCCTAACTGTTCCTAGGCATTTTTTTATGGATAGTGCTTTTTTAGAACACGCTTATCAAAATAAAGCATTTGCTATTGGAGAAGGACAAACTATTTCCCAACCTTATACAGTTGCTTATCAAAGTGAGCTTTTAAATTTACAAGAAATTGAGCAAAATAAATCTACAAACAAACCTTTTAAAATCCTTGAAATTGGAACAGGTTCTGTATATCAGACAGCTATTTTAGCACAAATTTGTAAAAATCAAAACGCTCACATTACAAGCATAGAATTTCACGAAAATCTCCATCAAAAAGCAAAAATTACTTTAGAAAATTTAAAAAATCATTCAGAAGACTTTAATTTTTCTGTCTTAAAAAATATAGATTTAGTTTGTGGAGATGGTTCAAAAGGCTATTCTAAAAATGCACCTTATGATAGAATTTTGGTAACGGCAGCCACACCAAATCTTCCCCAAACGTTTAAAGAATGGTTTAATCAACTAAATATAGGAGGACAAATAATTGTTCCTGTGGGAAATCGTAAAAGTCAAATTATGTGTCGCTATACCAAAAAAGACGAAAAAACTATCGAACAAGAAAATTTTGCTTCCTTTCGCTTTGTGCCTCTTTTGGGAGAAAAAGGGTTTTAGATTTTACTAAATTATTTCTTTACTCTAAGGCACAGTTCTATGTTATAGACCATATAAAATTCAAAAAATGAATTCAAAAAAGCAGATTATAGATGAAATAAATTCTTATAATTACGAACAATACAATTCTGTTTGGTGTAAAGTAACTTATAGAAAAGAGTTAGAACCAAACGATGAAAAGTTAGATACTAATTCGCTTATTCAAGCCTGTATTGAAAATATATACAT
>DAIUBX010000291.1:0-4850 GCA_036846465.1 Bernardetia sp. | reverse complement strand
TTCTTCGAAGAATTGAGTATTTCACAAAATAAAATTTTGTCTTTAGACAAAAATAGTTCCGTTGCTCGTGTCCCCACGAGCGACCTACCACAAACAATTCCTTAAGTTGACAGCATTGAGGTCTGACTTGGACAAAATAAGCCTTTCTTAACTTTAAAGAGCTATTTTAAACTGGTCAGACCTACGGTACAGACCAATTTAAAATAAAAGATAGATACAATAACCTTGTCTAGTTACTTACAACAGAAAATAAACAGGAAAATAAAATTATTTTTTACCAATTAAATCCCAAAAAATATGCTTACTAAAAAAAATACCAATTTAATTTTTGAAAGAATAAAAATGATTCTGATGAGTATGGATGTCGAAGAAGAACACATTTCAGAGCATCGTCATTTTTATGATGACTTTTATTTTGATTCACTTTCTTATCTCAACTTGATTGTTTTGATAGAACATTATTTTAAGATTGAAATTGAAGACCATTTGACTGAAAAAATTTATACCGTTTCTGATTTGCAAACCGTCGTTCTTTCGAAAGTCAATACAAATCATTTAGCTAATGAATAATCTATTCTAGGCAAGGAAAATTGATTCAATACAAAACAAAATTTCCAAAAGTATAAACATTTGTTATCGTTTTTAACCTCGTAAATAAACGATATTTGTATATAAAAATTAAAAATCAATAAATTAAAATATAACATAATGAAAAACATTTTTTACACGTGTGTACTATTCGATTTACTATTTGTTTGCTCATTTTGTGTATTTGCACAAAAAAACACATCTGAAAAAATTGATAAAACTTCAACTCTTTCAGATACAGAAAGAACAGAAATGAAATCTATTTTGGATAGTTCTCTACAAAAATTTAATGCTTCTATTGAAAATTTAACACAAGAGCAATTCTATTTTAGAGAGGCTAAAAGCAAATGGACGATTGCAGAATGTATCGAACATATTGCTTTAGCAGAACTAGAATTTCCCAAAATACTAGAAAAGGAAAATCAAAAAGTAGCAAATCCAAAATTGAGAAAAAAAATCAGAATAGAAGACGACAAAATTCGTCCGAAAATGACTAGTCGAAAATGGAAAGCAAACAGCCCAGAAATATTCAAACCTTCTAATACATTTTCTTCTGTTCAAGAATCAATTACTACATTTCAAAATCAACGAAAAAATACCATTGAGTACATTCAAACTACCAAAGATGATTTAAGAAATCATTTTTGGAGACACCCTCTTACAGGAACGATTGATTTGTACCAAACTCTACTTCTTATGTCTGCTCATTTGGAAAGACATACCGAACAGATAGAAAAAATAAAATCTTCAAAAAATTTTCCCACTCATATCCCTAAATAAACTAATTATGAAACTCTCAAAAAACGAAAAAATTAGACTCAAAACAAAATACGGTCAATGGGCTGTCGTAACAGGTGCATCATCTGGAATTGGACTTGAACTCGCTACCCAACTGGCAGAAGCTGGTTTTAATTTGATAATCCACGCAAGAAATCTTGACAAATTAGAAGACTTAGCAAAAAAGCTAAAAAATAATATAGGCATTGATGTAAAAATTGTGGTTTCAGATGTTAGCCAAACCGAAGGAATAGAAAAACTTATTCAAGCTACAAAAGGACTAGATGTAGGACTTTTGATAGTTTCGGCAGGATATGGAACTTCTGGCAATTTTATCAATATTCCTATAGATTCTGAAATCAATATGCTTAGAGTAAACTGTGAAGCATTACTTTCTCTAACACATCATTACAGTAAACAATTTGTAAAACAAAAACGAGGTGGAATTATCCTCTTGAGTTCGATGGTTGCCTTTCAAGGAACTCCCTTTGCAGCCAATTATGCAGCCACAAAAGCCTACGTACAAAGTTTAGCCGAAGGTTTGGCAGTAGAACTTAAACCTCATGGAGTAGATGTTTTGGCAGCAGCTCCCGGTCCTGTTGAAAGTGGTTTTAGTGAAAGAGCAAACATGCAAATGTCTATGTCTTTAACACCTTCTCAAGTGGGCGTTCCTATCTTAGAAGCATTAGGACGAACAACAACAGTTTTGCCCGGCTTTTTGACAAAATTCTTAGTCTATTCACTCAGTACAGTTCCTAGATGGGGAAAAGTCTTGATTATGGAAAAAGTAATGGGTGGAATGACGGCACACCAAAGAGCGTAAATAAATATCATTAATATTTTTTATTTTATAATTTTAATTTAAACTAATCAATAACCATAGTGAAAAAAATAGCAGTATTAATAGCAATCATTTCTTATCTTTTTGCAACTCCTTTACTGGCACAAACCAAAGCAGATGCAATACTAGGAGAATGGATAAATGAAGCCAAAGATGCCAAATTTCAAATTTATAAAAAGGATAATAAATATTTTGGTAAAATCATTTGGGGAACAGGTGGAGATACAAAAGACTCAAAAAACCCTGAACCAAAATTGCGTAGTCGTGAATTAATAGGACTTACCATTCTCAATAACTTTGTTTTTGATGGCAGCGATACATGGGAAAACGGAACTATTTATGACCCTAAAGAAGGAAAAACCTATTCCTGCACAATCAACTTAAAATCTCCCAAAGAAATGAAAGTAAGAGGATATATTGGCGTTTCTCTTTTTGGTAGAACTGAAATTTGGACAAAAATATAAGCTAAGAAATGGTGAAATATTTAAGAAGCGTTATTTCGCACTAATAACGCTTCTGAGGAAGCGTTTCGTTCAACTCTGAGGAGTTGAACGCACAAAATACACTTAACTACTTTTAATTTAACAAAAAAAATACAATGAAAAAAATATTTGTACTCGTAAGTTTATTAATGACAATAAACTTCTCTGTTTTTGCTCAAGAAAATAAAAACACAGAAAAAGACCATGGAATGTATTTTGGTGCTATCATCGGCACAAAAATAAATGATTTGAATAGGCATTTTAACGTCGATTTAGACCCTCAACTTTATTCTTTTTCGATTGGTGCAGGTAGTTCTTGGACAAAAAACAATTATGTAATTGGATTTGAGTTTTTGTACTCAGCAGCCAGCAAAGACAATGATGCAGGACAGATTCAATACATAGGTTTTAGTAATACATTATCTTTTGGATACAATATTTCTAAAAGTAAAAATTGGAAAATAGAACCCAATATAGGCGTTGTGTTCAATAGCAATCAATTAATTGTTCAAGACAAACTCAATACTACTTTTCAAAATTTAGAAAATAATCCTCTTAGTGGAAATATTGGCTTAAATATAAAATTACTTGGAAATAATGGTCTGTTTACAGGCTTAAAGTTGGGTTATATGATGCCTCTTACAGGAGAAACCAATGGGAAAACGTTGTTGCTACAAATGAAACAAACCTAAAAGACAATCTAGGAGCATTTTATATTCAACTCAATATAGGAGGACTGTTACGATTTTCAAAAAAGGAGTAAACAGTATAAATCATTGATAATTAAATATTTAGAAAGCAATTTATCCAAAAATTCCACCCAAAAAAGCCTTTATCCATCAAAGAATAAAGGCTTTTTTTAAATTCTACCCAAAATGTATATTTTTTTGTTGTATGTTTTTTACATTTTCAGAAAAGGTTTTCCTTGTAGAGCTTGAAATAAAGTAAAAACAGCTAAAAGAAAATATAAAATAGCCAAAATAAGTGTTGCTTTTGTATTTTTGAGTAAATAAAAAGCTAAAATAGGAAGGACTTGCAAAGCGTGCATTCCAATAAAATGTGCCACTCTTGGGTCACCAAATTCTCTACTCCAATTCAAAAATGGAATGGCTTTTCCAATTCCGTCGGCTGCACCGATTGTGTGTGTCATTCTTGAACCCATTACAAATCCTTCAAAAGAAAAAATCACAAAAATAAGAATCCCAAAACGAATTGCCCACACATAATAATTTGGTAATTCAGGAAACTCCGTACTCAAAAATTTAATTCCAATATAAGCCGTCGCTAGTGTTGCAATCGTTGCAGCCGATGCCATAAGAGAATATAAAGTGGAATACAAAGGCGTACTGATATTATAATGAGATAATTCTCCTTTTGAGGCTTGAAAAGCGATGTAAATAATTTCAAAACCCAAAGTAATAATAATTGTCCAATTAAAAATCGTAGAATTGAAAGAAGGCAAATAGCCAATATACCAAGCCATCGCCCACGCATATAAAAAGGTAGATAAAGCAAATTTAAAAGGCTTAACCCACGCACTTATTCCATATACTTGAACTGTTGTAGTTCGTGAAAGAATAAAAAAAATAATTGCAATCGCTAGGCAGATAGCACCAAAAAGAAATAAGGTTTCATTTCTTGCTCGTAGAGTTTCCAAAAAATATTTCATTGTTTTTTTAGTTTGTTGTTTGTTTAATTTTATTTGACAAATAGGATAATGTTTTTTTAGTTTTTTTTCTTGAAAAGTTTTTTTCAAAAAAAGTAAGCCAATAACTTCCCCACATGATTAAATCAAATTGTTTCATAAACTTTAGTTTTGAGAGTACTAGAATGATTTTATAATCTAAATTTACGTATCCATTACTCTCCAAAACGACAACAAATGTTTATATTTTTATTCTTCTTGTTTTTTTAATCTACTCAAATGCACAGGTGTAATTCCCAAATAAGAAGCTATCATGTGTTGAGGAACACGATTATGAATATTTGGAAAAACATCTGTAATGGTATCATATCTTTCTTTTGGCGAGCGAGAATAAATATTTTTGATACGCTCATCTTGATAAATAAAATAAAACTCTGCTATAAGTCGTCCCATTTTTTGTCCGTCTTTTAGGTTTTCATATCCCCATTCAATAGCCGAACGAGGTAAAATTACGACT
>DAIUBX010000290.1:0-4861 GCA_036846465.1 Bernardetia sp. | reverse complement strand
CAGTTTTTGGCAGATTTTCCACTAGAAACTGAATTTGATTTTTACATTCATTCCAATCCTAATTTCCGTCTTCCAAGCGAAAACACGCCTATTATTATGATTGGTGCAGGAACAGGAATTGCACCTTTTCGCAGTTTTTTGTTTGAAAGAGATGCAACAGGAGCTGAGGGCAAGAACTGGTTAATTTTTGGAGAACAGCATTTTACACTAGATTTTTATTATCAAACCGAGATTCAAGAATGGATTGCAACAGGTTTGCTTACAAAATTTGATGCAGCTTTTTCAAGAGACCAACCTGAAAAGATTTATGTTCAGCATCGTTTGCAAGAAAAGGCAAAAGAAGTCAATAAATGGCTAGAAGAAGGGGCAGTTTTGTATGTATGTGGACAAAAAAATCCGATGAGTCAAGATGTCGAAACTACGATTATTCATATTATTTCTGAACAAAGAAATGTAGATATACAAACAGCAAAACAGATTTTGCAAGAATTGGAAGAGCAAGGAAAATATCAAAAAGATGTGTATTGAGTGCGTTCAGTTCCTCAGAACTGAATGAAACGCTTCCTCAGAAGCGTGATTTGGCACAAGTATGACGCTTCTGAGGAAGCGTATATGTTCGTTTCTGAGGAAACGAATACACAGTAAGGAAACGAACACACTAAATCACTAAAAAAATAATCAAAAATGAGCGATAAATTATCACACATAGAAACCATAAAGACCAAAAGCGACGGACTTCGTGGAACGTTAAAAGAAAGTTTGAAAGATAGTTTTACAGGAAATGTTCGTCCTGATGACGAGGCTTTAGTAAAATTTCATGGCATGTATGTGCAAGACGACAGAGACCGTCGTGCCGAACGAGCAGCCAAAAAATTAGACAAATTGTATTCGTTTATGATTCGTTTGCGTATTCCGGGAGGAGTGGTTGATGCAAAAAAATGGCTTTCGATTCACGAAACATCGGAGCAGTATGGAACAGGAGTTTTGAAGATTACCACTCGCCAAACGTTGCAATTACATGGCGTTTTGAAAAATCAAATTCGACCTACTCTTCAAGCCTTTAATTTGGCTCAATTAGATTCGATTGCAGCTTGTGGCGACGTAAATCGTAATGTTGTGGTTAGCGCACATCCACAAATTTCGCCTTTGCATCAAGAAATTTATCACTATGCTGACAAAATTTCTACCTTATTATTGCCAAAAACGCAATCGTATTATGAAGTTTGGATAGATGATGAAAAAATTTATGAACGTTCTAGTGAAGCAGATCCTTTGTATCAAGACCGTTATTTGCCTAGAAAATTCAAAATTGCGATTGCCATTCCTCCCTCAAATGATGTTGATGTTTTTTCGAATGATTTGGGTTTGATTGCTCACATTGAAAACAACGAATTTAAAGGATTTAATTTGGCAGTTGGTGGAGGTTTGTCGGCTACTTTTGGGAATCCAAATACGTATTCTCGTTTGGGAACTGTTTTAGGATTTTTGGATACAGAAGAAAAAATATTGAAAGCGACGTATGAAGTTTTGACAATTCAAAGAGATTTTGGCAATCGTTCGGACAGAAAACTAGCTCGTTTGAAATACACGATTGACAACATGGGCGTAGAAAATTTCAAAAAAGAATTGGAGAAACGCATTGGTTTTGAGCTTTTACCAGCCAAAGAATACAAATTTACAGAGCGTTCTGATGTGTATGGTTGGCAGCAAAATCACGAAGGAAAGTGGTTTTATACGCTTTTTGTAGAAAATGGAGGCGTAAAATCGTATCAAAAAGAATTTTTGCATCAAGTGGCTCAACTAGACATTTCGAATTTTATTTTTACCTGTAATCAAAATTTGATTTTGGGAGAAATAAGTGAAGAAAATAAGTCAAAAATTGAAAATCTTATCGAAAAATTTTCAATAGAAAAACAAGATAGCGTTTTGCGTAAAAATTCTATGGCGTGTGTTGCTTTGCCTACTTGTCCTTTGGCTTTGGCAGAAGCACAGCGTTATTTGCCAAAATTAGTTTCTAAAATAGAACCGTTATTAGAAAAATATGGACTTCAAGAAGAAGAAGTAAGTATCAGAATGACAGGTTGTCCGAATGGTTGTGGGCGTTCGTATGTTTCGGAATTGGGTTTTATCGGAACTGCACCCGAACAGTATAATTTTATGCTTGGTGGCGACCGTTACGGAGAAAGGCTAAATCAACTTTACAAAGAAAAATTGAGTGAGTCTGAAATTCTTACTGAAATAGATAGCTTATTTTATCAGTATGTAAACGAAAAAAATCCGAATGAAAATTTTGGAGATTTTAGTTATAGAAAGTTTTTTGCTACTTCTTAGTTTTTGGTAGCTCGTGGGGACACGAGCAACGGTAGGTTTTTTAATTTATAGTAAAATATTGAATTTATTATTTTATTGTTATTTTTTAAATTATTTTTTAGAATAAAAAATAACCTTACCGTTGCTTGTGTCCTCACGAGCGACATCATTCACAATTCACAATTCACAATTCACAATTCACAATTCACAATTCATCATTTACCATTTTTTCATGTCAAATACACTTTTTCCTATTTTTCTAAAAACAGAACGCTTACGGTTTTTGCTTGTCGGTGGTGGAAATGTTGGTATTGAGAAAATACGAACACTTCTCAAACAGAATCCAAATGCTAATATAAAACTCATAGCTATTGATATTTTTCCAGAAATGTATGAAATATTGGCAGCTTATCCACACATTGAATATGCAGAACGAGCTTTTGAACCAAGTGATTTGGATAATGTGGAGTTAGTAATTTCTGCCACAAATGACGCAAAAATCAATGCACACATAAAAGTCTTAGCTAATGAGCGAAAAATTTTAGGAAATGCTGCCGACCAGCCGAATTTATGTGATTTTTATTTAGGTTCGATTGTTCAAAAGGGAAATCTAAAAATTGCCATTTCTACTAATGGAAAATCGCCTACTTTTGCTCGTCGAATGAGAGAATATTTTGAAGAAGCTCTCCCTGATTCGATTGATGAAACGATTTTGGAACTGCACGACTATCGAAATACACTCAAAGGAGATTTTCAAAATAAGTTATATCAACTTAGCAAAGTAACTCAGTCTTTGAGTGCAACTTCTTCTGAAAATGAAAACGAATCAAGCATTAAAATTGTACCTATTGAAACAGCGTTAGAACTAAAAGAAGAATCAAAAAACGAATCAAGAAAAAATATAAAATTAATTTGGCTTGTTCTTATTGCTTTTCTAACTTTTTTTATTGGATATGGATTTTCATTTTTTGTATCTATTAATGAAATAAATACTTTTGTTTTTCAAATTCCAATAGATTTTTTTGGAATGGTAGCTATTGGTTTTTTGGCTCAACTTGTCAATGGAAGTTTAGGAATGGGTTATTGTGTGGTTTGTGCTACGGCGATGATGTGGGGAGGAGTTGCACTTCCAGCCATTAGTAGTAGTGTAAATATGTCAGGCGTTTTTTCGAATGCCATTAGTGGATATTCGCATTATCGTTTTGGGAATGTCAATAAAAAAATGTTGTATTGGTTGGTGGGTTTTGGAATGATAGGAGCGATTAGTGGCGCATTTTTACTTATTTACTTGGGCGATAAATACAATAGTCTTGCTTATTTGCTTTTAGCAATTTATACTTTATTTGTGGGTTTACGCTTATTATTTGTGTCTTTTAGGATTAATTCTACAAAGAAAAAATCTACACATTTAGGACTTTTGGGAATAATAGGAGGTTTTGCTGCTGCATTTTCTGGAAGTGGTTGGGGACCAATCGTAACTTCTTCATTGATGAGCAAAAGAAAAGGAGTGAGTTATGTCGTCGGAACATCAAGTTTAGCTAAATTTTTTGTCAATTCTATTTCTTCTGTTGTTCTTTTTTTTAGTATTGGTGTAAGTCATTGGTACGTTATTGTCGGATTAATTTTAGGAGGCGTTGTGGCTGCACCAATGGCAAGTAAACTTACTAAAAAAATTCCTCGCAGACCCATGATGATACTTGTTGCTTTGTTAGTGATTTTATCAAGTGTTAAAATCTTGATGAAATATGTATAGTTTTTCTGACAGATAAAAAAAATAAAAACAGGGTTAAAACCCTGTTCAATTAAAAAAACACTCTGAATTATAAATTGGACAGGGTTTTAACCCTGTTTATTTATTAAATTAATCCTTCGAAATTATGACAAAAAAAGAAATTTTATCCTTTGCAGAATCCGAACTTCATACAGAATTATCTCCTATTGAATTACTTGAAATTTTAGCTAAAAAGTTTCCTCAAAAAGTATGTTTTTCTACAAGTTTAGGAATTGAAGACCAATTAATAACTCACTTTATTTTTAAAAATAATATTCCGATAGATATTTTCACGCTTCAAACACACAGATTATTTGAAGAAACAGAACTTCTTTTGGAAGAAACTCAAACTAAATACCAGCAAAAAATAATCGTTTTTGAGCCTAATTCAATTAAAGTTCAAGAATTAGAAAACGAAAAAGGCAAGTTTAGTTTTTATGAGTCTGTCGAAAATAGAAAAGAATGTTGCTTTATCCGAAAAGTAGAACCTCTCAATCGTGCTTTAGAAAATTATACCATTTGGGTAACAGGAATTAGGGCAGAGCATTCAGAAAATAGACAAACTATGCCACTTTTCGAATGGGATGAGGCTCATCAAATGCTTAAAGTTCATCCGTTGTTGCATTGGACTTTTGAAGAAGTAAAAGAACAAATCTGTCTTCATCAAATTCCTTACAATCCTCTTCACGACAAAGGTTTTGTAAGTATTGGTTGTAAACCTTGTACTCGTGCTATCAAAGAAGGCGAAGATTTTCGTGCTGGGCGTTGGTGGTGGGAAAA
>DAIUBX010000289.1:0-4866 GCA_036846465.1 Bernardetia sp. | reverse complement strand
TCCCGTAGGGCAGACCGACATAAACAGAATATTCTTCTGTTAAAAAAGTCATTTGTAAAATTTTACAAATGACTTTTTTATATAAATTTTATTCAAAAATTAATCTACAGTAGCTACATAAAGTGCATAAATATAAGGATTGAGCTTTAATAATTCTGGGTCGTCGCTCATAAAGACACCTTTTTTCTTCAATGCAGCAGGAAGTTTATCACTAATATTTCCTCCTTCTTTTATGTTAAACGAAACAGAAAGACATGGAAAATGTGGAACATCACCCTTAAAAACACCTACTTGCATTACTTCTTCACTGTACGTACATATAGCAGGTTTGGCTAACGTTTTATTAAACTCTTTCACTGTCATTCCTACATAA
The DNA here is from genome assembly GCA_036846465.1 of Bernardetia sp. Classification (GTDB taxonomy): domain Bacteria; phylum Bacteroidota; class Bacteroidia; order Cytophagales; family Bernardetiaceae; genus Bernardetia. The sequence continues at coordinate 4,493 of DAIUBX010000289.1, read as the reverse complement.
ATATCCCCAAACTTTAATTTGTTAGTTTCTGAAAAAGTTTCTATCAAATCGATAGTATTTCCGTTTCCTTTATCTGAATAAAATACCAAAACTTCCATTCCGTCTTGTATTTTGACTTTATAGTGTTCGCCATCAGGGTGGTCTTCTACAAGTTCTAGCTTATTGGGAGAAAAATTTTCTTTAACGGTAGCTATATTTGCTCCTACTTCAATTCCAGATATTCCTTCACAAGTAAGAAGATGTTCCATTTCTCCATTTTCCATTTGTTCGGTTAAGGCTGCAATGGCTTCGGAATTTTCGGATTGTAATTCTTCAGAAGATATTTGCTCTGTTGTACCTTCGTCTGTATTTTGTTTTGTTTCTACGCTACAAGATTGTAGAGTAAAGAAAAAAAATGCTAAGATGCACAAATTCATACCACACAGAGTCATTTTTTGTAAATTCATAGTTTTAAGTTTTTGATGATTATTGTTTGATTTGTCTTTTAAGAGATTGTGTTTGATAATTGAATTGATTTTTGGTGCTAGATTATTTATTGAACAAATTACCAGTAAACTGATACAATCTATTTCACACAAAAATAAAAAACAGTGTAATAAAATTTTTTAACAAAAAAACAATAATTAAAATAAATATAATTAAATTTTGTAAAGGTTTTGGTAATAAATAAACTTTTAATTCGTGAAAATAAACGACAATTTATATACCATTCCTAAAGAGAATAATGAAGTTCCTATTTTTTTGAAAGAAATTATTAATAAAATCAAAAAAGCTGCTCAATATTTTTATTAATTAAAATAAAATTTTAATTTCGTTTTTTATTTAATTAAAATTATTAAAAAAATATATTGAAGTGTGTATTTATACAAGTTGATTCTAACGTTGAATAAATTGATGTTTATGAACTCAAATTAACTGTTTATGAAACAAAACCAACCGTTCGTGAAATAGAATCCACCGTTTGTAAACTAAACTAAAAACAATGTACTTTTAGCACGTTTTTTTCAATGGTTATAGGAGGAATATTCCTATTATTAATCAATTATCTTTTTTGTAAAGATATAATTTACCTATTAAAATTTATTACAATGATTAAGAATTTAATTTTAACACTTTGCTTTTTTATGACTGCTTTTTATACTTTTGCTCAAAGAGAAGCTGCATTAATTACTCGTACACATTGGCTAGTTGATGTAGAAAAAATGACTGATGCACACCAAACTAAATATGCTAATTTTGATGCAAAAATTAGTACAATGAGTGCTGAAAACAGACAAGCAGCCATAGATAAAAAAGCAGAAGACGAAATGATTTTTAGTATTATGGGTGGAATTGAAATGCGTTTTGATGCTGGTGGAAATATGCAAATGTATATTGTGGGAAGTCAAGCTGCACAAGGAACATGGAAAATTACATCAAATACACTTACTGTAAATAGTGAACAAGGAGAAGAAGAATATCAACTTACTGAAATCTCTGAGAATATACTGACAGTAGCAAGAGCAAATGGTGATATGATTTATTATAAAGCCAAAAATCCAACAAAAACACAAGCTACTACTCAAACAAAAAACAATTCTAACACAAAAAATTCTGCCCCAATTTCTTATAAAGGCATGTCGCTTACCATGCCTGGAAATACAATAAATTTTCAGCTTTCTTATAAAGCAGAAGATTTGAAAATAGAGTCGTTTAGTCTTGGAATGGTTTCTACATATTGTGATTGTAAAGTCGAAACAAAAGAGGGTTATGAAACAGGAAATTGTATGGGCGAACAGTTCAATGAAGGCAATAAAGGAATGTATATCAAAAACTCAAAAGGAGTGGTAGTAGTAGGTTATTATACATCTGGTCAAGCTACTCCAGCCATGTTACTTGCTCCAACCGATGCTCTTTTGGAACAGGCTCTTACAAGTGATGTACAAGAAACTGAGAAAATGGCAGCCTTACTTGCTGAATGGTATAAATTATGGTAATTTGTATAAAATAAAATCAACCATTCATAAAACAGAACGTGTTCATAAAAAATAATTGAATCTGAAAACATACTTAATCAAATAAATTATAAAATTTTTTCAACTATTGACAGTCCTTTCAAAAGGCTGTCAATAGTTGAAAATATACATGTTATACGAAACTATTGTCAGAGTTTTTTGGTAATCCAAAAAAACTACTGACAAAGTTTTTATAAAATGCTTTTATTATTTTTATCAAGTTGTTTTTTATAAAATTAAAATTAATTTATTATTCAAAAATGAAATGAAAAAACATACTATGTCAATGTTATTTTTATCTTTCTTCATTACTTCTTTTTTTTCGTGTTCTACTCCTAATCAAAATGCTGTAGGAGCAGAAACAACAATAGAAAATGTAGTTAATCAAACAGAAAAAATTAGTACAGAAACAAAAGCTAATCCAGCTTTTGAGGAATTATTAAATGAATTTACAGCCTGTGATGATTTGGAAAAATTCCTTAAAAATGAATCTTGTGTAGAAACAGAATCATTCACAGATGAAGAAGGAAAAGCCAAAATGGAAGCTCTTTCGACTCAAATTCTTGCTCTCACACCAAAAGGAGCAACTATCAACGTTTTTGATAGACAAAATCCTTTAGAAAATTATGTAACTTACGAAGAAGCTCCTTCCTATTCTCTTGGCTCTTTGGTTAAGACAAGTTGGGAAAATTTAGTTTTCTTATCTTTTTATGTGGAGAGAGTTAGTATGCCCATATATCAAACTTCCTCTACTGTATTGGTATTTACCAAAAATGGCGAATTTAAAAATGCTTTTACTAACTCTTTTCAGTACGACCAGCTTTCCTCCAGCAGTTGTATAAAAGTAGAAAAAATGCCTACTTCTCTAAAATTGTCTATTGTTGATAAAGAAGAAACTGAAGATGGAAATAAAACAGAAAAAGCGATTGGTTTTTATCAAATTGATACAAATGGAACAGTAACTTATACTCAAAAATAAATAATATCCTTTACCTAATTTTTTTAACTTTGAAATAGTTAAAACACTAAACTAGTGTCAGAGTTTTATTTTCTATTTTGCTGTTGTTTTACCAACGAATCTATTTTCGCCTACAACATAACCAAAATCTATTTATTTCATTATTCAAAAACTCAAATGAAAAAAAATACACTTTCAGCTTTATTTTTATTTTTTTTAGTTGCTTCTTTAATTTCTTGTTCAGCTACTTCAACCACTACAGAAACTGCAACAGATAGTACAGCCATCGAAACACCTGTAACAACAGAAACTACAACTAATACAGCTTTTGAAACACTTTTAGGAGAGTTTGAAACGTGTAATGACTTAGAAAAATTTCTAAAAAATGAAACTTGTGTAGCAGAAAAAGAATACAAAGACGAAGAAGGAAAGGCTAAAATTGAATCTCTTTCTTCTCAAATTCTTGCTATTACAGGAGAAAATGCTAGTGTCAAAAGTTTTTTTGGAACAGAAGACTTTTTAAAACAAATCTTGACCTATGAAGAATCAGGAGAAATGGGAGTTTATATACTTAGTGGATTGTCTAAAGCCTATTGGGAAGATTTAGTTTTTGTATCTTTTAGGGTAGAAATGACTGCTTCACCTATGGTAAATCAATCTTCAACCGTTTTGGTATTTACTAAGTCAGGCGAATTTAAAGAGGCATTTACTAATTATTGGTATTCTAGTGGTTCACAGGCAAGCGCATCTACTTCTATTGCTAGTGTAGAAAAAGCAGAATCATTAAAATTAATGATTAAAGGAATGGAAGAAGATAAAAGTGGCTCTGGAACAGAAACCAGTGGTGATTTTTATACGATTGCTAAAGACGGAACAGTAAGCTATGACGATAGCCAAAAGAAATAATCAAATTTTATTTTTTACAAAAAACGCTTTATTTTGAATGAAATAAGGCGTTTTTTATGCATTTTTTCAAAGAATACAGAAAAACACTAACTTACTTAAAATTTAAAACTCATTTGACAAACATTTATAAATCAAATGACTAAATAATGGCTTTAGCCCTCAGCAAAGCTAAACTAACCCTTAAAGAACAATGAATTTAATTCAATTAAAACCCAAAATTTCCTATTATGGACTTTTGGCAGCCTTTTGTACAGGCATAGTAGTTGCACCTGCTTGTGGCGATAAAAAACCAACTGACACCACAGAAGTAAAAACGGATAGTGTAACCACTGTAAAGGAAGAAATTCCACCTTATGACGGAGAGCGTTTTGCAGATTTGAAAATCTTGCGTTATGAAGTAAAGGGTTTTGATGAGCTTCCTCTTGCTCAAAAGAAATTGCTTTATTATTTATCAGAAGCAGGAAGAAGTGGACGTGATATTATCTACGACCAAAATTACAAATACAATCTTTTGGTTAGAAAAGTGCTAGAAAATAGCTACAAAACCTATAATGGAGATAAATCAAGCGAAGACTGGCAAAAATTCGAAACCTATTTAAAACGAGTTTGGTTTTCGAATGGTATTCATCATCATT
>DAIUBX010000288.1:1170-4869 GCA_036846465.1 Bernardetia sp. | reverse complement strand
GAGCAGACCGTTTGTAGCCTGTTTAGTAAACGGTCTGCCCTTTGGGACTGACCTAATACCGTTGTTGGTGTTTTAGCGAAGCGACACCAACAACAGCACTACGACAATTTGTTATGCACCCTACCTTATAGGTTTACATTACATAAATATAGGTTGTAGAATAAAAGATTATTTTGTAATTTGTTTGTTCCAAAATTTACCAAATAACCCAATCAATTTTATTTTATGGCTAATCAAAATAACTCCGAAAAAAACAGACGTGCAGAAGAAGAACTTGAAAAACGTATCTTAGAAGAACTAAAAAAACAAGTTTTTGAAAAAGATGAAGAATTAAAAAGTCATCAAAATGATAAATCTGTCAGAGATGCAACCAAAGAAGCCTTAGCCGAAATGACTTCGTTAGAGCAAGAAGATGTCGATAAACTCTATCAAAAAATAAGACGAGAAGAATTTGAAAAAGCTGCAAGAGAAGAGCTTTCAAAGAAAACAAAAAGAAATACACTCTATTTGGTTATTTTTGCTCTTGGACTAATTAGCGTTTCGGTTGCTTATTATTTCCTTCGTCCTGCGCCTGTTTTATTTTCTTATACAGAAGATTTTGAAACAGAATCCAGTATTTTTGCAAATGAAGAAAGTTATACCTACAAAAAAAGCATCGAAAATGGAGAATTTATCTATGAAACTGATATTGATGAATGGTGTTATTGGAATAGCAGTCCAAAAATAGAGTTTCCAAAAAATTATACAGTAATTGCTAAGAGTAATTGGAAAAGTGGTTCGTATGACATGTATGGAATTACTCTAGTCAATAACAATGAAAATCACATGACTTTTGCTTTGAGCAAAGAAGGCAAAACAAATGTTGCAATTCGTCATAATAATAAATACACGGACAACGATTGGAATTATAACATTTTTACTGACAAATCAAATGCTCATACACATCGAATAGACGTAAAAGCAGGTCAATATGAATATTATGTTGATGATAAATTTGTTAGACAGGGAAAACTCGCCCCTTTTGATTTTTATTATGTTGGTTTTAGACTTTGCGACCACCAAAGTGTCGGTTTTGAAGAAATTACTGTCAGAAATACTGATACAGGAGAACTCATTTTACAAGAATCATTTGATAATCCTACTGCTACAACACTTTCAGACTGGGACGTAGCTACTGAATCAAAATATAATTTTGAGAAAAAAGAAGGAAAGTTTGTCATGGCACACGACGAATCTGACCTTTGCCACCGTACTGAGGCATTTTTACCAACCGTAAGAGAAGACGAAAAATGGGAACTAAGTGCAGATGTTACTTGGAAAGAAGGACAACCAAAAGATTTCGGTATTTTATTTATTTCTGGAGATAAAGAAGTTGGCGAATTTATGATGACAAACGAAGGAAAAGCAGCTTTTAAAGTTGTAGGACAAGATTTTAAAGTTACCTATCAGACCAATTATGCCTCAACAGGCTTTGTCAGCAAAGGACAAGAAACCTATCGTATGACCATAAAATCACTAGGAGACAAACAACTAGAATTTTTTGTAAACGATAAAAAAGTATTACAAGAAAAAATGCTATTTTCTAAGATAGAAAAAATTGGATTGATTACTTGTGGAAAACAAACTGTCGAATTTGATAATATCAAGTATGAAGAGAAATAAAGGGATATAACAAATTCTGCTGTTGTTGGTGTCGCTTCGCTAAAACACCAACAACAGTATTAAATAAGTACAATTAATTAAAATTTAGACAAAAAAATTTAGACAAAAAAAACTCTCAAATAATATTTGAGAGTTTTTTTAATTATAACTTTTAAAAAGCATTATTATGAACTGTGAGCCTTCTAACGGGATCGAACCGTTGACCTATTGATTACAAATCAATTGCTCTACCAGCTGAGCTAAGAAGGCTTGTTTTTCTTTGGTGATACAAAGGTAATAGGTTCTTTTGATATAGACAAATTTTTCTTTAAAAAAGTTTCGTTTTTTTTTAAAGAAAAATCTGCATATTCTAAATTACTTCAAAATTATTTCAAAGCCTCTACCATTTTGTTAGCATTAAATTCTATCATTCCGATATAGCTTTCTTCTGGCGTTCCAATCGCTCCCATGGCATCAGAAAAAAGTGTTCCTCCAATTTTGACATCAGCACCTTTATTTTTTGCACCTTCCAAAACGGCATTGATAGCCTGTGGAGAAATCGAACTTTCTACAAAAATGGCTTTTATTTTTCGTTCTACAATAAAATTAACCAAATTATTCATATCCAAAATTCCTGCTTCTGATGCCGTCGAAATTCCTTGCAGTGCTTGTACTTCCATTTCATACTCCTTTCCAAAATAATAAAAAGCATCGTGAGAAGTAATCAAAACACGCTGATTCTGAGGAATTTCTAAGATTTGAGCTTTTACTTTTTTATCTAATTCATTTAACTTTTGAGTATAAATTTGAGCTTGTTTTTCAAAATAAGCTGCATTAGAAGGCTGTTTTTCAGATAAGGCTTTTACTACTAAAGGAATCGTTTTTTTCCAAAGCGAAACGCTCATCCAAATATGTGGGTCGTGTGTATTTTGTCCGACTTCTCTCAAAACCGATTTATCAATCGCATCTCCCAAGGCTGTAACTGACTTTTGAGAAGAAAAATTTTCTAAAATCTCTGCCATTTTTCCCTCCAAATGCAGTCCGTTATAAAAAATTATATCAGCTTCTGTCAAGCGACTAACATCATTTTGAGTGGCTTTGTATAAATGTGGATCAACACCTACACCCATAAGTACCTCTACATTGGCAGAATCGCCTACAATATTTTTAACTAAATCGGCAATCATTCCAGTTGTACAAACAATTTCTAGTTTTTTTGTCGAATTTTGATTTTGGTTAGAAGTCTGTTCTGGCTTTTTTTCTATGCAACTAGCAAAAGAAAAAATAAGTAAAATAAAAAACAGGGCAATTAATTTTGAAAAAATAGTTGTATGAGAAGTCATAGATTTTATGGATAAATGTTTTTTTCTGACAGCTTGGAAATGAAATTCAGCGAAGCTAACCTATCAGCTACATTATTTACAAAAGTAAAAAGAATAGCATCCAAAACTATCAAATTATTATTTTTAATTCTAATTTTATCGCTACACATACACCATTTCAATTTTTTTTAATAAAAAACGAGGCTAAAGCCGTCGTTGAGGTTTTTGAGAAATAATCCTTGTTGACGGCGAAGCCTCAACGACGGTAGAAAAACAAAACTAACCACACACAACTTATGAAAAACGAATCATCAAAAACAACTTTTCAAGGACACAGAGGCGCACGAGGTTTAGCACCCGAAAACACAATTCCTTCTTTCAAAAAAGCCTTAGACTATGGAGTACAAGGTTTAGAATTTGATGTCGTTCTGACAGGAGAAAATCAGTTTTTGGTTTCTCATGAGCCTTATTTTTCTCATGAATTTTGCTCAAAACCGAATGGAGAAGCTATTTTGAGAAAAGAAAATCTACAACACAATATTTATAACATGGATTATGAAACCATAAAAAAATACGATTGTGGAAAACGTGGGCATCTTCGATATCCAGAACAAGAGCCTCTACCTGCCATAAAACCACTTTTAAAGTCTTTTTTTGAAGAAATTGAAAAGTACGTTCTTACTACTAATGAGGGTAATAATGAGGAAAAAGAACTTCAAAAACCATTTTACACTTT
>DAIUBX010000288.1:0-1160 GCA_036846465.1 Bernardetia sp. | reverse complement strand
GCGTGGTATGGTTTTATGCAGCCTTTGCCTTCTGAAATGGTAACTTTATTTATCAAAGAAATTACTTCGTATCCATTTTATGATACAATAAGAGATAGATTATTGATAGAATCTTTTGATACAACTATTCTGAATGAACTACATAAACAAACTCAAAATACAGACACAAAATTTGAAGTTGGTTTTTTGGTAGAAAACAAACTTTCTATTGAGGAAAATTTAGCCAAACTAGATTTTATGCCGTCTGTTTATGTTCCTTATTATAGATTGCTGACAAAGAAAAAAATAGAAGAATTGCATCAAAAAGGATTAAAAGTTTTTACGTGGACAGTAAACGACACAGAAACTATGCAAAAACTTGTAAACTGGGGCGTAGATAGCATCATTACAGATTTTCCAAATCGAATTCCTGTTTTAATAAAATCAGAAGTTAGAAGTCAGATTTATGAAGTCTGAAATAAAAACGTTAGGTTTTTCTGCAACTAAAAATCAAAAAACACCTAAATTAGATATGATTAATCTATCCATCTGATGACATTATTTATTTTCATTCATTTTTTATAAAAATATTTTACACCTCAAATCCTTTACGTTCTACGCTTCTATCTTTGTAGTATAATAAGAGGATAAAGTAAGGCAGTTTATCAAAAACAATATAAAATTACTTTTCTCTTATCCAAATTAACTACAACATCTTATCAATATTAAATATCTAGAAGTATGAGTAAGCTACAAAGAATCGCAAAAGCTATCGAACGTGAAGCAGATTATCGCAAAGAACGTGTACTTTTATTTTGGAAAAAGAAATACAAAAATATGTGTATTGGCGTAACAGCAAACCCAGTTGCTACAAAAAGAGAACTCGGAAAACCTAAAACGTGGATTTGTTGGGAAGCATCAACAGAAGAAGAAGCTCATAAAATAGCTGATTATTTTGCTAAAAAAGGAATGAGATGGGAATATAAAGAACCTGCCCAAACTGTATGGAAATCATTGTATGTTTATGTAGTTTAAATAAAGTCAGAAGTCAGATTTTGGAAGGCAGAATTTAGAAGGCAGATTTTAGAAGTTAGAAGTAAAATTTATACCGTTGTTGGTGTCGCTACGCTCAATGTTGTCAACTTAAGAGTTTTATGTATTGCTCGTAAGGACACCATAGC
>DAIUBX010000287.1:4670-4882 GCA_036846465.1 Bernardetia sp. | reverse complement strand
TAACAAATTGAATTTTGTATTTGTGTTCTCTATTTCTCACGTCCCACGTTCCATTTCTCACGTCCCATTCTCTATTTCCATCTATTCGCTACAAAAACACCAACGATAATTAAAACCATTCCGATAAAATGTCCTGTTTGTAGAGGTTCGTTGTCTAGTACTCCCCAAAAAATAGCAACTATTGGAATAATATATGTTACCGTACTTGCAAA
>DAIUBX010000287.1:0-4660 GCA_036846465.1 Bernardetia sp. | reverse complement strand
TCGTTAAGTTGAATGATTTTATTAAAAATAATCAGAGCGATTGCCGTTCCGACAATTCCTAAAATAGAAATATAAAAAAAAGATTTCCAAACGAGAGGAATAGAAGAAGTAACTGTTGCCTGTACTGTAATTTCTTGTGTTTCTTGAAAGTGAGAAAGAAAAGGAGTTCCTAAAAGCAAAAACAAAACTGAAGGAATACCGACAGTAAGAAAAGCACACGAAGCAATTGGAAAAGATGGAATTTCTGAAAGTTTACTTTTAATTACATTTAGGCTGATTCCATAAAAAAAAGAAGCCAAAATTACAAAAAGAATATAGATATTAATTTCTCCAAACCCTCCCCCTTTTTTGGCAATACTCAAAAGCCCTGCACCGATAAAAGCAATTCCTAAGCCTACTAATTGTTTGTATTTGAGGGTTTGACTAAAAAAAAGCGCACCGACAAGAACTGTAAAAAGTGGTGTAAGTCCATTCAAAACTCCTGTAACTGAACTCAAAAGACGAGTTTGAGCAAGTGGAAAAAGAACAGCAGGAATAGCATTTCCTAAAAGCCCAGAAACCAACAAATATTTCCATTTTGACCTTGGAATCTTTCGTGCATGAAATACAGCAAAAGGAAGTAGAGCAACAAAAGCAGCCGAAATACGAAGCGCACCAATTTCTAAAGGCGAAAAAACAAGTAAACCTCTTTTCATCAGAATAAACGAACTCCCCCAAATAAGAGCAAGTAAAATAAGCAGAAACCAAGATAAAACAAGAGGATTTTGAGTAGATGTAGAACTTTTCATAAACGATAATTACGAATTAAAAATTACGAATTACGAGTACGATTTGTTGGTAATTAATAATTTACAAGTATTTTTTTTAAATTCTATTCAATAAAAAAAATGAAATTATTTTTATTGAAACATGATTCATTTTGAATCAAGCGCAAAGGTAGTTTTTATTAAAAGGACTTGTTCTTATAAAACGTTATTTTTTGAGGTATTTTAATAGAATTAAGAAGCCCAGTTTTTGATTAATTCTTCTTCAGTTCCATTAAAAATATTATAGTCTATTCCACATTCTAAGGCATCGACTTTATAAAAACATGGTTTTTCTTCATTTACAGTATCTGAGCAACAATTCATTTCGCAACCAAATTGCCAAAGCGAATAGGTAGTCCAAATTTTCTTAGTCGTTTTCTTAGTGTTTTGTTTTTTTTGAAAAGAAGCACTACAATTTCTATCTTTAGTAAGCGAAATAAACCAAAGTTTACATTTTTTAAAGGTTTCTGTATAGGCAGATTCTTCTAGCTTTTTTAGGTTCGATAACGAAGTGTAAATATGAGGATAATGCCCTGTTTTCTCATAAATTCGTTTTACGAAAAGATGTGCATTGTAAGGAGAAATAAATTCTTTTGTCGTTTTGTGCATTTCAAAATCTAAGGCTAAAAACTCTTTTTTTATGTAGCCTTTTCCGACCATTTTTAAGTAATCATCGGCTTGTTTTTTTCCGTCTGTATTATGTTTGGGCAACCAGTACGAACCAAAAAGCAATTTGTTTTTGTAGGCTTCTTTTCTTCTTGTATAAAAAATACTGCTATCTTCTTCTGAAAGTTTATGAATGATTCCTTTTATGCGTTTCTCTTTTGTAATCTGATTTATGGTATAATCATTTTTAGAATAGACATCAATAACAATCGGTTTTTCTGTATCGTCCCAAGGTTTTATAAAAGGCGAGGTAGATTTGTTAGATTGAATTGTAGAAGTAAAAAATAGTAGTACCAAGAAAGTAAAGAAAGTGAGGCTAAATAGTATCTTTTTCATTAATTAGTTTATTTTTTAGGCTTTAAACCCAATTACTAACACATCATCAATTTGGTCATAGTTTCCTTTCCAATCATGAAAATAGATTGTGAGTTCTTGGTGTTGTTTGTTACAATCAGAAGTGCAAATAGTTTGAAGTTTCTTTTTAAAATTTTGGCGTAATAGTTTAGAGCCATGCTTTCCTCCAAATTGGTCAGCAAAGCCATCCGAAGCAAGGTAAAAATAAGAATTTTGACAGCTAGATAAGTCAATGACATGTGAAACAAAATCTTGAAATTTTTCTTTTCTGAGATAACCTCCTAATGATCTACGAGTTCCTTTTATTTCTATAAGGTCATTATCTTTAAAAAAAATAAGATTTTGTCTAGCTCCTGCAAAAGATAGCGTATTTTGTTGATCATCAATAACACACAAAGAGATATCAGCACCATCACGATTTGCACTACCTTTTTGTCGCAAGGTACTAAGTACATGACGATGTAATTCTTTCAAAATCTGTGCAGGTTCTATTACTTTACGCAGCTTAACTATTTCATTCAGTCCGTCATTCAAAATCAAACTCATAAAAGCCCCCGGAACTCCATGCCCTGTACAATCTACTAGAGCTACAAAACGATACTGTCCTATTCTAGTAATCCAATAAAAATCTCCTGAAACAATGTCTTTAGGGGAAAAGAAAATAAAACTTTTGGGAAAAATCCTAGCTACCTCTTCCTCTGATAATAACATTGATTTCTGAATACGTTTTGCATAATTAATGCTATCCAAAATATGTTTGTTTTTTATTTCTAAGAGTAGTTTTTGGTTTTCTACATCAGAAATAGCTTGTTTAACTCGTTCCTCTAGCCCTTCATTAAGAATCTGTAATTCTTCCGAATTTTGACGAAGTTCTTCCTCCATAGAAGAAAGTTGAGCATTTTTTTCTACTAGGTTAGCATTTTTAGTTTCTAACTCTTTAATAGTTTGAGCCAAAAGTTTTTCTAGTGATTTTTTTTCATTTGCTGTTCTTTCGTATTTGAAATTAGCCACAGTAATCTCACGCTCTACTTTTTTGAAAAGTTGAGCCAGTTCTTTCTCTTGTTCTTCTGAGAGCGAACCTTCAGGAACGTGAGTTTTAAATGCTTCAATATACTTTGCTAGATTCAAATCAAAGAAAATTTAAAATAAACAACACCGTGTTTCGTGTGAAATATTAATAAAATAATGTTTTATTTTTCCTTTAAAATAATTAAAGAAACAGTTTCATTATGCAAATCACAAACGCTAGCACCATTTATAGTTCCTATTTCTCCGTACGAAAAGAAACCAATTAAAGGCGCATTCCAAAGTTTTTGCAGTCCTTCTAATTCACCTTCTATCATGGGGCCTAATGCCAAATGACGAGCAATACAAGAAACCAAAATCATTGCATCAGCTTCTGGAAATTCATCTTTAAGAGAACCCAAATCTTCGACAGATTGGTCAATTACATCAAAATCAGGAGGCATAGAGAAAAACATAGATGCCCCTTGTGGAATTTCTCCTGCCAAAATAAGCGCACCATCATCATTTGCCATAAGTGGCGCACGAAGTGTTGTATATCCATCTCTCTGCAACTGCAAAGGATATTTCATTCCTACTTCTGCAACTATATCTTTTCGACGGTCAGCAGGTGCAGGAATATCAAAATATTTCAAAAATACATCTAATGCAGGTTCGTTATCAATCGTATAGAGAATATTTCCTTCTGCTTTTGTAGCAATTTTTGGCGTTCCGACAGCCTTCCAACCACTTGTAGCAAGTCCTGCTACGGTTACATTATTTTTATCAATAGCTAAAAATAAGAGAGCTTTATCTGATTTTTTATTGTTTGTAAAAACATAAGAGGCTTGCATCTTGAAATCATCTCCTGCTAATCCACCAAAAAGAGGGTAATTCCCCACTTCTTTTACTCCTTTTATAATATCATCTCCGTTGGTAGCAAGTCCACCTGAAAAAACAATAAGAGCAGGATTTTCAAATTTTTCTTTTATGTTTAATGCTGCATTTTTGGCAGCCAAAATGGTATTTTCTTCTTCGCCTACATAAACAGAAAAATTTTCCTTATTCATATCTAAAAGTAAAACAGCTATTGCTTCGTCGCTTACTTCTTCATTGACAAACTCTCCAGAAGTAGTACAACCAACCAGTTGAATCGCATATTTATCAAATAAGTTAGAAATAGCATCTATATCATGAGAGACCGATGCAAAAACAAAAGCTAATGTAGGGCTAAAATCAGCAGCCGTATGTTTTTGAAGCTGATTTTCCAAAGAAGAAACGGAATCAGCGTGAAAATTTTTTGCTTGCATAAGAAAATAGATAATAAATGTTTGATAAGAATACTAAAAGTACAGATTTGAATTAGCAATATAGTTTTTCTGAGCTACATTAAAAAGTAGGTTTTGAAAAAAAACAAACAAATTATTGCACTATTCTCACTCAAAACTCATTAAATTACTTTGCTCAAATGTCCATTGAGGAGTCTCTATTTTATCTGATTTGTTGATAGGGATTTCATACCACGGACTTATCTGATCATTATTAAAGTTTTTCAGAATATGAATATCCTGTGCAGGCATATAACTTTGAGCTACTAAAAATATTTTTTTATTGGTCTTAGAACTTAAAGCCACATCGACCACAATAACAGCATGACCAGGAAAACCTCCTTGTATAAATACATCACCTATTTCAATATCTTCTATCTTTTTTGGTTTTAATTCTTTGCTAAGTGAAGCCGAACCTGCATACATAAAGACATTTTCCATATACTTCAAAAAATTGGTATAACTTGTATCTGCTTTAGCATTCAGAATCCAACTTACTTTATT
>DAIUBX010000286.1:0-4883 GCA_036846465.1 Bernardetia sp. | reverse complement strand
ATATCGTCCCATTTGGTGTCCAAAATTCGTAAAGCCTCATCACGTTCGTAACGAATACGTGGAATATTATTTTGGTAATATTCTAATGTCCAATTTCGAATTTCTAAAAGTTCATGAGCAGCTAAGGCTATGATTTGACGAATAGAAATTTCTTTTTCTTTATCCGTTTGGTTCGAAATAATATGATTTTTGAGAATATAAAAACCTACAAATTGTCCTTCTCGGTAATTTCCATGAAGAAGATTAAGCGTAGTTTTGAGTGTAATTTTTGACAAATAAGAATCAAAATGAGTTATCAAAAGCTCTGCAATTTCTTTATGAACACTTAATTCTGATAAAGAATTAGACTGAACAACTTCGCTTTGAATTTCAGATTTATTTCCAATTTGTTTATTCTCTTCTTGTCTAATTTTTTCTAATTTCTCAGCTTCTTCTCGTTTCGTTTCTTCTGGGTCTTTTTTACGCAAGGCAGAAATTAATTTTGTTACAATAGATTCAGAAAATTCTCTTCCTTCTTTTGAGTTTTGATTGACTTTATTTTGAGCTAATTTTTTGACAATTTCAGTTGCTGAATTTCTCAAGTTTTGATACGGAGAAATAAGCATATTTCCTAAAAGTTGATGCGCTTCCAAAAGTGCATTTTCAGGATAATCTGCAAAAATTTCCATTCCATTGGCTCGTATTTCTTCCGATTTACTCTCAAAAAATCCATTCAAAATAGAAAACGGAATATCTGTCGCTTGTATAAGTTTGGATTTAATGAGTAAAATATCACTAGCAAAAACTTGGTTTTGAAGAGTTGCATCTTCCAAAAGTTCTAAAACGATATTCCAACCTAAATTTTCTAAAACAGACTTTGCATGTGTTTTGAGAACAGTTTGAACGTCTTTTAAAATTTCTGTACTGTACTTATTTGTTTGGTTTAGCATTTCAGAAATTGATTTTCCTACAATAACCTGCCATTTTTCAGTTGATAATGGAATAGTTTGTAAAAACTCATTTACCCAATTTCGAATATCTGAATATTGATTAAAAACAAGTTCGGAAACAAAAAGCGTAAAGTTTACATCTTCTGTAAATTCTCTGCTATTTTTTTGTATAATTTCTTGTGCTAATTTTCGCCCTTCTTCTACATTTGAATTAAGTAAAATCAAAGTCAATTCTTTATCAAACTTTTCATTTAGTTTATCCTTACAAATTTCTACTCCAAAAAATGACGGAATTACAAAATTAGACGAAATTAATTTTTTGAGTAATTTGAGGTCAAATTTTGAGATTAGCTCTTCATATTTTTCGTGTGTTTTTAGATTTTTGTAAGCAAACTCATGAATTATTCCTAATTGTCCTTCTACCAAAAGTTGAATATACGCCTCTGGCAAAGCGTCCCATTTTTGAGGGAAAAATTCGTTTCTATTTTCTAGTTTTTGCTGTTCTTTTTGTTCTGCAAATGTTTTTTGATTGAATAATTTTATTTGTTCAATACCCGAATGATGTATCGTATTTGCAGGTGTTTCAGCATACCAATTATCCGAAATAACCGTAATTTTTTCTTTATTACGCCATTTACCTTCTACCAATTCTAATTCTTTATTATTCCCATTCAAAATTAGATTCAGTAATAAAGAAGACGAAGATTCAGGATAAGTAGTAAAAGAATGTGTATATTTTCTAGTTGTATTATTCCAATTTCCATAACTCGTACTTACATAACTTGCTTGGTAATCTACTTGTTGATAACCTAATAAAATAGCTGTTGCTAGTTTAACATAATTATGAGTTTGAGTTTCATTTTCAAGCGTCTGAATGCCATATTCTTTCAATCTTCTCAAATCTCTATGCTGAAAATGATTTTTGGTTTGCGCTGAAAATCCAATTTTTGAATCTTTCTTTTTTACTTCCTTTGTAATGTCAGCAATTTGTTCATTTATTTCAGGAATGTATTTTCGTGTTCTGTATTTGTACCACCAATTATCCTCTTTCATATCTTCCGAAACGCTCACACTTTTATACATAGCTGCATTTTTCTCAAAACGATATGCCAACATTCCCAACAAACGAACATCATCACGCACTTCTGCCAATTTGTAAATTGAACGAATCATTTTAAAAAATGGAGGACGCAAAGGCATTTTTGAAAGTACATTCAAAATTACTTTTGATAAAAATGGATAAATATGAGCAAGCAAATAAAGCGTTTCTAAAAACTGAAAATCTTTTTGTTTTTCTTCAACTCGCAAATTAATTTCCTTTTCTAATCTGACTGAGTCTTGATTCAAAGTATATTCTTGAATAATAGGAGGCAAACTCTGAACTAAAGAGGTAATTGTGTTTATCTTAACTGTTGCATGAGCTTCTATTTTTTCATCAAAATTGACAGACATCAACCCTTCTTTTGCTATTTTACGGACATAATCCGTATAATTTTCATTCGTAGAATAGGCTTTAAAAGTTGGAATTGCCCTTTCATCGCCACAACGCACCAACGCCCAAAGAATAGAATAACGTTGCATAGCATCGCCTTTTTCAACTAATTTTATCAAAAAAGGTACAGCTTCTTTAAATCTCAAAATTCCTACTCGCCAAGCAACTCGGCTTGTTTTCCATTTTGTTTTGAAAGAATTTACTTCTTTATCTTTTGTAGAATCAATCGCATCTTGCAAACGTTGCAAAAGAGTTCCCTTTATTGTGTTGGGTGCAGTTGTGCTAATATCAGGCAGTTCTTGAAACATTTCAGTTTCTGATTGATAGCCTTTTTTGCGTTTTTCGGCTTCTAATGCCGTAAAAAGAGCTTGTGCTTTTATTCTTCCAACAGGTACTGGAGTTTTTGTTCCGTCTTTTAAATTTGCACCTCGTTTTCCAAATCTAAAATTGACTACATATAAATCCGTTCCGACTTCGCAGAGGTCGATTTCATAGACTTTATCTGAATTTGCTTCTTTAAAAAAGAGTTTGCTTTGTTCTATTAATTTCATTTTATTTCAATTACGAATTAAAAATTACGAAAAAATCAATTATGATTTGTAAAACGAAATGAAGATTCTTTATACGTTTTGTTGCAACTTATATTTTAGTTTGGTCTGTACTGAAAGTCTGACCAAATTAAAATAAGTATTCTCATTTGAAACGGCTTATTTTATTCAAGTCAGACCTTCGGTACAGACTTAAACAAAATATAAGTTATGACTTGCAGCTAAAATCATATAGAATCAAAATGATTTAGTTTAAAAAATGTCCCACCAATCCGATTTATTCGATTGATTTTCTATTTCTTGATTTTGTTCTTTTACTTGATTTTGATTTAACTCAATAGCTTGTTTATCATTCGTTTCCTCAGAAACGAATGCACGAGTAGGATTTTCTACAACAGCACTTTCAACATAATTTTCAGATGCAGGAATAGAATTTATTTGCTCTATAAATTTCTCTCCTTTTTCAGCATCAACCATTTTGATAAAAGAGGCAAAACCTAAAGCTGCTTGTTTTGGTTCAGAAGTATTTCCCCATTTTTTGTCTTTGTGAGTTGAAGAATTGTCATTGATTTGCCAACCTGTTTTAGAAGTTTCGTGTAAAAAAGCTCTGAATTTTCGCAGCAATTTTCTATCAATTCCTAATTTATTATCAGAATTTGAATTGACGATAATTCCTGTTACTTTCTGCTGACTGCCTTTTCGCATGATATGCGTTTTATCTGGATGAACTTCAAAACCTTCGCTGGTTACTACTTTTTTGACAAAATAAAGCAAAGAACCGATAATTTTATCTATGTTTTTTGTGTCTTTCTTTAAATCTAAATTTGAAGAAAAAGTCAAATCATCAGCGTAACGAGTGTAAGTAAAACCCATTTTTTTGGCTAATCCTTCCAAACGTTTGTCCATTTTGTAGGCAATCAATGTGGTAATGGCAGGACTGGCAGGAGAACCTTGAGGAAGAAAACGGTTTGGTTGCCCTGTTTCCTTCTCCACTTTTTGAGCATAATAAATTTCTCCATCAACACTTAATTTATCTGTTTCGTTGTGGGTGGTAAGAAGTGCAAAAAGTGTTGAAAGTTGTTCGGAATAACCTAATTTTTGAAAAAGTCCTTTTACTCTTTTATAAGAAATAGAAGGAAAAAAATCTTTCAAATCTAAGCTAATAACTAAATTTTTATTTTGATGTGGCTCTGCATTTGTCAGAATTGAACGCTCTTTTACAAAGCCATGAACATTCTCACTAGGATTAATTTTGTCTAAAATATTAGATTTAATCCAATTTTGAGTGGCTTTTAATTTTGGTTTTGGCGCAGAAATAAGACGTTTTCCACCTGATTTTTTGGGAACGTAATAATTATGATATTGATTTACCTTTGAAACAGAACGCTGAAAAGCTAAAAAACGAAGTTCTGAAATCGTTTTTTCTATTTTTTCAGAAAAATCTACTATATTTTCGAAATAAGGAAGGTTTAAGCTCTCTAATTTTTCTTTATCAGAAATTGTATTATTTAATCCTTCCGAAACATCTTGACCCAAATAAATAATATTCGTTTTTTGAGTTTCAGCCCATTTTTCGGCTTTTATTTTTCGTTTTTCTTCGTGTTTGGCTTTGGTTGCTGCCTGTTTTTCTTTGGAGGCTTTCATGCGTTCAAGACGCATTTGCTTGAGCGTAGCTTCTCTACTGTTGTATTGTCTTTGTTTTTCGTTGAGTTCGTTAAGTTCTTTTTGAAGAGTAACTTGTCTATTTATGAGTTCTTCTGCAAGTGTTGGCTTGTCAGAATCTCCCCAAAAGCCTAAACGCTTCATTTCTTTCAAAATAAAGTCTTCTTTTGAAGTAGCAGCAATACGGTCGTAGAGTTGTTGGCGTGTGATTGACATAATCAAATAGGTTAATTTGGTAATTATTTGTTTGTT
>DAIUBX010000285.1:0-4897 GCA_036846465.1 Bernardetia sp. | reverse complement strand
GATATTTCCACCGTCAACGAGGCTAAAGCCGTCGTTGAGGTTTTTTGAGAATAATCCTCGTTGACGGCAAAGCCTCAACGACGGTAGGAAAATACAAATAAATTCAAAGTGGATTAGACACCTTCAAATACAAAATTTCAGAGTGATTTTAACCATCCTCCTAGTTCTTTTCCAATTTCATTTATTTTTTTAGAAATAAATTCGTATTTTTTGGCATTGATAAGCTCTATATCGTAAGCAAGTCGTATATAGTGCCTCAAAATTTCTAATTTGATATTTCCACCGTCAACGAGGCTAAAGCCGTCGTTGAGGTTTTTTGAGAATAATTCTCGTTGACGGCGTAGCCTCAACGACGGTAGGAAAATACAAATAAATTCAAAGATAAACTAAGAGAACACAAAGAAAAGATTGAACATTTTTTAAAAAGCTATTTTTTGTTTTTGCACCCTAATAAATCATTGGTAAAACCTGTCCGTGCAGGTATTACATTTTTAGGACAACAACTATTTTTGAATCATCGCAGAATAAAAAGTGAAAATCTTAGGCGTTTTTGGAGAAGAACGCAAAATCAACAACAATTATATTTTGAAAATAAAACTTCTTTGCATACCTTAGAAGTTAGCTTAAATAGTTGGAAGGGACACGCTAAACAGGCTGATACAAAAGCTCTGTTGAATTATGTTTTTAAACAATTTGAGCAAAAAGGATTACCTTTGAAGAAAACGCTTAGTGGTTCGTGGAGGTTCGTGGAACAACAATCATAACAACCTCAATCTTACAAATCGTAACAACAACAACCCTAATAACGATAACAATAATAATGGTTTTCGTGTCGGAATACTTGCCTTTGTCAGAGTTTATGCAAGGGAATTGCATAGAGTGTACAGCAGGTAAATACAAAAGGAGTCCTGTGTTTGAATTAAATTTATTTATTTCATTCCAAAAATTTATCCAAGCCTATGAATTTCTTTGTAGGTTTGGTTTTTTCAAACCTATAAGGTTTTCAGAAACCTTATAGGTTTTTTTATGATTATTTTATATTTTTAGGAAAATAAAAAACAATCTAATCTAATAAAATGAAATATCAAGATGCTTTCGAAGCAGATACATTTTACCATGTCTTTAATCATGCCGTAGGAAGTGAAAATCTGTTTCGTAATGATGATAATTTTCGGTATTTCCTCCAACGATACACATATTATATGAGCTGTGTATGGGAAACATATTCCTATTGTTTGATGCCTAATCATTTTCATTTTTTGGTACGCATAAAATCAGAAGAAGAACTAAAAAAATTGCCAAAATATAAAGAAGATACGCATAAGATAGTGATGCAATACCTTAGTAATTTTTTGAATAGCTATGCCAAATCGTACAATATAAAATACAAACGCAAGGGTGCACTTTTTTTGGATTTTACAAAACGTATAGCCGTAAGAGAGGAAAGTTATTATACGACACTCATCAATTATATTCATCAAAATCCTGTTCATCACAAGTTTTGTAAAACTACTGATGAATGGGTATATTCGTCTTACGATGCTTTTTTGTCTGAAAAACCAACTAAAATGAAAAGAAATGAAGTACTAGAATGGTTTGGAAACAAAGAAGCCTTTAAAAATTTTCACAAAGAAAATCTAACTGTATTAAAAGAAGATTTAGAATTTGAATAACAACAAACCAAACCTATAAGGTTTTCAGAAACCTTATAGGTTTAGATATAAATTATGATTCCTACTCCACTTATCCATCAATTCGAAAAAAACAAAGACCTTCAAGACCACAACTTGAATGCTATTTTGTATACGGCAAGACAAAACAAAGTCAGTTTTCTAAACATTACAAAAAACAAGTTTTCAAATCTTGATTTTACTACTATCGAAACAATGGAAAGTATAGAAGTCATAGATTGTAGTTATAACCAAACGGAAATAGAAAAAATAACTATTTCGGCTGCCGTTTTTCCTAATCTAAAACACCTGTATTTGTATGAAAGTAAGATTAAAGAAATTGAATTAATCGGTACTTTTCCATAATTAGAAACGTTACATCTTGCTGAAAATTCACTTTCAGAATTAGATATAAATTTTGATAATTTTCCTGTTTTGGAAATGCTTTATTTGTATGATAATCCTTTTTCAAGTACGGATATATTGAGTATTGTAGGAGAAAGTGAGTATTCGACTTTTAATTGCTTTTCTCAAATGAAGGAACGCAAAGAGAAGGAAAAAATAGAAGGCGTTGATGCAGATAATGAAATAAAGGTATTGCTTATTGGAGAGGGAAATGTAGGAAAGAGTTGTTTTGTACAACGTTTGGTTTTTAATCGTTTTGAGAGGGAATGGAAATCTACCCAGTCTATTAGTTTAGAGCAATTTGACATCAAAAAAAATAAGCATTGTCCTGAGCTAGATAGTAGGCTTTCGTATATTCTCAATCTTTGGGATTTTGGTGGGCAGGATATTTATCACGCTACGCATCGTTTGTTTATGCAATCACAGGCTATTTATTTGTTGTTTTGGGATGCTGAAACTGAAAAAAGCCTTTACACACCAACACCAGAAGGAGAAAGTAGAAAATATCCTGTTCATCGTCTGCCATATTGGTTGTCTTATGCTACTTCACAAGGCGAGGGAAGTCCTATTTTGGTCATACACACCAAAACAGGAAAGTACGGCAAAGAAATCGCACCCAATCAAAATAGTTTAGAAGAAGAATACAAAAACGTACAGGGTTTCTTGCACGTAGAATCAAAAGAAAATGATTGGGACAAAAATGGCTATGAGGATATTTTATTTCAAATTCAAAAACAAGCCAAGAGAATCAAACAAAAAAGTAAAATACTCACTAGTTTTATAGAAATAAGAGAGCATATACGCTCGTTGCAGTCAGAAAAACAAAAAACATTAGATTTAGAAACTTTTTTGAGTTATGTAGAAAAAAAAGGCTATTTGCCTACGAATGCCATTACGCCTACGCATGTCTTGAATTGGCTCGTTCAAACAGGTGTCGTTTTTTATCGAAAAGGATTATTTGAAAATAAAATAATTCTGAATCAAGAATGGATAATTTCTGCAATTTATACGCTTTTTGATAGAACAAATCCTTATTCTTATTATTTTATTAAAGAAAAGAATGGGCGTTTTTCGGGCAAAGAATTAAGTCAGATTTGGAATGAAAATTCAGAATCAGAAAAAGAACTTTTTGTAAGTTTTATGAAATCGTGCGAACTTTGTTTTGAAACTACACCAAAATCAACAGAAGAAGAAAGATATAAAACCGTAAATTTTGAAGAACGCACTTTCGTAGCTCCACAGATGTTACCTGACAAAGAAGAAGATTATTTTTGGAGTGGAAGGGAATGTTTGTATGTGCGTTATCGTCAAGGTTTTATGCACAAAGGTACGGTGGAAAGTTTTATTTTTAGGTCGCAAGAAAAATACAGTACACAAACGATTAAGTTATGGAACTCTAGTATTCGCTTGAAAACAGATAAAAATGAGTTTGCCGAAGTAGAGCGCATCAATGACCAAGAATTACAAATCCGAATTACACCAAATGCAAAGGATTTATTAGATAAAATTCGTAATTTGATTGATGAAATTATACATAAAGAAATTACCGAGTTAGTAAGTGCAGACGGAGAAGAATTTGTATCTCTCAATCGTTTAGAAAAAACGGATATTTCACAAAACAAAACCATTCTTTCAGAAAATGACGTTCCTATTGAAATAGAAAAACTATATATCTTTTTGAATCAAGACAAGCAAAATATATTTGAGCTAAATAAACAATTAAATTCAACTCCTATGCAAGACCCAAACCCTACTAATCCAAATAATGGAGGTTCAAATACCTACGTAACAGTAAATCCTGTCTTTACTGTAAGTCCAACCATCAGCCCAACTATTACAAGCACAAATAATAACACAAATTCTCAAACTCAACAACTAGATTTCAAGCAGTTTGTGAATACACTTGAAAATTTGCAGCGTAATTTTAGAAATTTACAGCGTGATATAGATGAAGTATTAGAAGAAGATAGCGATAATAAAGAGCTACAAAAAGCCAAAAAATACATAGAAAAAACGATAGAAGCTGCCGAAATAGTAGAAATTGAAGCCAAAAATGCAGATGAAGGAAACGAAGAAGCCAAATCAAGTATAAAGAAAGACAAAGCAGGTTTTTTCTATTATGTAGGAAAAGTAGGAGCTTATTTTCCAAAGTTAGCCCAAGCCGTAACGAATCCTAAAAACTGGCAAAATGCAAAGGAAAGTTTAGAAGCAGCTCAAGCAATGGGAGGACAGTTGGGATTGTAAATACAAATAAACCTATAAAGTTTCTGAAAATCTAATAGGTATCAGTATGAGTATAAAATATAAACAAACCAACAAAAAAAAGCACAATTCAATTATTTAATCTTTATTAATTGCTTCTTATAGGTCTTCTATATTGTTGTAATAGAAATTTTTGTACTTTTGAATAAACTCAAACAAAAAAATAATTAAAACATTCTATTCTAACTTTATGCGACACGAGCCTATAAAAAGTAAACTTTTTGAAAAAAATCGTAAGAAATTTATCAAAGATTTATTGCCCAATTCGATTGCCATTTTTAATTCGAACGATATTTTACCCACAAGTGCAGATGGTACAATGCCTTTTGTTCAGCATTCGGATATGTATTATTTGACAGGAATTGCACAAGAAGAAACTATTTTGGTGCTTTTTCCAGATGCAAAAGACGAAAAGTACAGAGAAGTTTTGTTTGTCAAAGAAACAAACGACCATATAAAAGTTTGGGAAGGCGAAAAGCTCACAAAAGAAGCTGCCACCAAACAATCTGGAATTAAGACTGTATTTTGGACAGATGATTTTTGGTCTGTTTTACAACAAT
>DAIUBX010000284.1:0-4903 GCA_036846465.1 Bernardetia sp. | reverse complement strand
ATCGTAATTTGTAAACAAATAATAATTGAAAACGAAAAACAGGGTTAAAACCCTATTCAATTAAAAAAACTAAATAAATTATAAATGGAGCAGGGTTTTAACTCTGTTTATGTAATACCAATAACTTCAAACTATGTCCTTTTTACAAATCTCAAATTTTATACAAAAGACCAAAAAAATAAGTGTAGCCTTAGCTATTGCTTGTACTGGTTTTGTATCAACAAATACGTTGGCTCAACAAGTCGAACAGCCATTTTTGCGTTATCCTGCCATTAGTCCAGATGGACAAACGGTTGCTTTTTCATTTCAAGGCGATATTTGGTCTGTTCCTATTTTGGGTGGAAATGCTACTCGCCTAACCATTCATGAAGCCTACGAATTTAATCCTCATTTTAGTCCTGATGGAAAGATGATTGCCTTTCAAGGCGACCGTTATGGAAATGATGATGTTTTTGTAATGGAAACTGTTGGTTCAATGCCAAATCGATTAACCTACCGTTCTTCAGGCGATAATTTAGCAGGTTGGACAAATGATAATTCACTTCTCTTTACTTCTCGTCGTGATTTTGCACAAGCAGAATGGGCGCATGAAATTCAGAAAGTTTCAGCAACTGGAGGAACTCCTGAGCGTTTTATGGATGCAATCGGTTATACACCTTCAATGTCACCAGATGGTCGTTTTGTAGCGTATGTAGAAGGGTATAATGCAGAAAGTCGTAAAAATTATCGTGGTGCTGCCAATCGTGATATATTTTTGTATGATACAAAAACCAAAAAATATACACAACTAACTACTTTTGCTGGGAATGATATGCGCCCAGATTGGTCAGATAGCCGTACTTTATTTTTTATTAGTGAAGCCGATGAAAGTTATAATTTGTATAAAATTAATCTGACAGAGGAAGGAACAATAAACGGAACAACTCAACAACTCACTACTTTTAAAGATGACGGAGTTCGTCATTTTGATGTCAGTAAAGATGGAAAAACAATCGTTTTGGAACAAGGAACAGGCGTTTTTAAATTAGATGTTGATTCTAAAAAAATTGAGCCTTTGAACGTAAATGTAACGTATGATTATCGTTTTGACCCTATCGAAAGAAAGACATACAACAATCGTTTGCAAGAATATTCAGTTTCTCCGAATGGAAAATTAGTAACTTTTGCCGTTCGTGGCGAATTGTTTTTAATGGAAAATGACAAAGAAAATAAAAGAACGGTAAGACTTACAACTAGTGCTTTTCGTGAGCAAGAAGTTGCTTTTTTGAATGATTCTACTGTTTTATTTATTTCAGATAGAGAAGGACAGAAAGATATTTTTATGGTAAATTCTGCCGATGCAAAGAAAAATGGCTTATTCGAAACTCTAAAATACAAAACTACTCGTTTGACAGAAACACCTGCACATGAAGATAATCTGACTGTTGCTCCTGATGGAAAGAAAATTTCTTTTACTCGTTCGAATAAACTCATCATTGCTGATATTGACGGAAAAACTGGAAAATTAGCAAATGAAAAAACGATTTTAGAAGGTTGGAATTCGGCAAGTGGTTTGGTTTGGTCGCCTGATAGCAAATGGATTTCATACAGTCAAGAAGATTTATATTTTAATGAAGAAGTCTATATTGCAGCAGCAGACGGAAGCAAAAAACCTGTAAATATTAGCTATCACCCACGAATTGATAATCAACCTTTTTGGAGTAAAGATGGAAGTAAATTAGGTTTTATTTCGCAGCGAAACAATGGAGATGCTGATGTGTGGTTTGTTTGGCTCAATAAAAAAGATTGGCAAAAAACAAAAAGCGATTGGGACGAAAAGGTAAGTTATGATGACAAGCCTAAAGAAGAACCAAAAAAAGACGATGACAAAAAGGATAAAAAAGACGAGAAACCAAAGGAAATAAAACCTATCCAAATTGATTTTGATAGAATCCATGACCGTTTGGTTCAAGTAACAACTATGAATGGAAACGAATCCGATGTAGTTATTTCTGATGATGGAGAAACGTTTTATTTTGTTATAAATCGTGGTGGCTGGTCTGAATCTACCGATGACCAAGATTTATATTCTGTAAAATGGAATGGTGATGAACGCAAAGCAATCACACAAGGAAATACAAATCCGTTTGGAGTAAGTATGTCGGCTGACGGAAAAGAATTATTTTATGTAGCTCGTGGTGGTTCACTTTTTAAAGTTCCTGTAGCTACTTCAAAAGCTGAATCGTTGCCCTTTTCTGCTCGTATGGAAATTGACTACAAAAAAGAACAAGTCGGAATTTTTAATGAAGTATGGAGTTTGATAAATGAGCGTTTTTATGATCCTAAATTTCACGGAGAAAACTGGGCAGAACTCGGCAAAAAATACCGTGTTTGGGGAGAAAAATCTTCTTCTGAACGTGATTTTCAAGATATGATGAATTTGATGTTGGGAGAACTCAATGCAAGTCACATGGGCTATCGTGCAGGAGATAGAGCCGAAACGCAAAAAGAAAGAACTGGTCTTTTAGGAACTGAAATTGTAATGACAACACAAGGAGCAAAGGTAATGCGTGTCATTCCAAATAGTCCTGCTGATAAAGAATTTAGCAAAATAAATGTAGGCGATATTATTACTTCGGTTGATGGACAGGAAGTCAAAATGGCTGAAAACTTCTACAATCTTTTTGCTGATAAATCGGATATTCGTACTGTTTTGGGTGTCAAAAATGCCAAAGGAGAAACCAGAGAAGTAGTTATTCGTCCTGTTGCTTCACTTAGTGATGAGCTTTATGAAGAATGGGTAAAAGAACGTCAAAAACTAACTGAAAAGTACTCAAATGGAAAGTTGGGTTATATTCATATTCAAGGAATGAACTGGGAGAGTTTTGAGCGTTTTGAACGTGAATTGGCAGCAAGTGGAGAAGGAAAAGAAGGGTTGGTAATTGATGTTCGTTTTAATGGTGGTGGCTGGACTACGGATTATCTGATGTCAATCTTGACAGCCAAACAACACGCTTATACTGTTCCTAGAGGTGCTACGGACGATTTAGAAAAAAATCAAAAATCTTTTTCAGATTATTATCCCTATGGCGAACGTTTGCCTTTTCCTGTTTGGACAAAACCTTCTATTGCTCTTTGTAATGCAAATAGTTATTCAAATGCTGAAATTTTCTCACATGCTTACAAAACATTAGGTTTAGGAACTCTTGTAGGTAAGCCTACTTTTGGAGCTGTTATTTCTACTGGTGGCGCATCGCTAGTAGATGGCTCTTTTGTTCGTTTGCCTTTTAGAGGTTGGTATGTGAAAGGTTCGGGAATGAATATGGAAAATAATGGAGCGCAGCCTGATGTAATTGTAGAAAATTCGCCTGATGCAAAAGCAAAAAATGAAGACGAACAGTTACAGAAATCTGTTGAGATTTTATTGAAGCAAATTGCAGAGAAAAAGTAAATGTAGCCGACACTTTCCAAGTGTCGTAAAATAACAAAAAGGCTTTGTATCATTTTTTTGATAGAAAGCCTTTTTTATGCTATTTTTATTCTTTTAGTGAATCTGCTATTTTTTGTATTTCTTCAATAGAAAGATCTGTAATTTCAGCAATAAATTCGAAAGTTGAGTTCATCAAAAGCATTTTTTTAGTTACATCTATGGTTTTTATTTCTTTTCCCTTCTCTATTCTCTTTTGCTGTCCTTCCTTTTTTGCCGTAGAAATCACATTTCTCAAATCTCTGTAATTTTTTAAATTTTCACGATAGTATGTTCTTTCTTCCAAATTCAGTTTATCTATTTCCTCTTGAGTCAAAATGACAAAAGTATCTAAGTATTCTTGTATAGACATGGTTTTCTATTTATTTAATGAATCTGCTATTTTCTGTATTTGTTTGATAGAAAGACCAGTTATTCTAGATATTAATTCAAAAGAAACATTTTCTAAAAGTGCATTTTTAGCATTTTCTAATTGGTTTTCTTCTTTTCCTTTTTTTATTCCTTCCTCTTTTCCTTCTGATTTGGCAGTATCAATCACATTTTTCATATCTCTATAATATTTCAAACTATCTTCATACGCCATTCTTTCTTTTGCATCAAATTTTGCTAATTCAGCAGTTTGAAAAATTTTATCAAAAATGCGTTCTTGTAGTATTTGAGGTCTATTTTTAAATTTTTGTAAATTTCGAATAATATAAAACCATTTATCTTCGTAGGTTTCTAATTCGTCTTCTTCTTTATCAAATAAAGGAATTTGAATATAAACATAAGTCAGTTTATCATAAAAAACTTCTTTTGTATCGATATTTAATAATTTTACTGTCGTTTTTACGTCTGCTTTTGCCTTAATTTTTTCTTTTTTGGCTGAATAAGAATTATCATCAATCAAAAAATCTAAAATAGAAACGGTATAAATGGCTTTCAAATCAAAATTCCAATCTCCTGCCTTTGCTTGTTCTTGAATAGGAAAAGTAGAATAAAAAATAGTTCGTTCCTTAAAATGTTCTTGTCTAGCTTTTTGTAATTCTACAATAAATTTTTCTCCTTTTTCATTCTCACAATACAAATCATAGATTACTTTTCTATCCAATTCAGAATGTCCAAGATATTCTGTTTTCAGATAGGTAAGATGAGTAATTTCGGCTTCTTTTGGCAGAATAGAATTTAGAAAATGAATCAATAAATCTTTGTTTACTTTCGAACCAAATATTTTTTTGAAACCAAAATCTGTAAAAATATTTAAGTATCTTTCTTGTGTGGACATAATTCTATATTTTAAAAACTGAATAAATCTGTTTAATAAAAATACACACTAAAAACTAAAGTAGCTAATTCTATAACTGGGAATTCATTTTTTTGATACAAAGATTTTTTTATTTATCTTATTTAAAACCGTACACAATTTTTTGTCTATTATTTTTGGTATTCAAATTTATT
>DAIUBX010000283.1:0-4918 GCA_036846465.1 Bernardetia sp. | reverse complement strand
CTTTTGAATCTCATTTTAGGATTATGGATGATACGTAAACTAGGAACACCTATCAAACAGATTTCAGAAACGATTCATAACGTGATAGAAAGTGATTTTTCAGTAGAGTGGAAGCCTATTCCTATCCAACATAACGATGAAATAGGAAGACTTTCGAAAGATGTAAATTTACTTGTTAGTAGAATTTTGGAGCGCACAGCAGAAGTGTTCCAACAAAACGAAAAGCTACAAGCTCAAAAAGCAGAATTAGAGCAACAAACAGAAGAAATACTCGCTCAACGTGATTTAGTAGAATCTCAAAATCAATCTATTTTTGCACAAAATGAATATTTAGAAGAACAACAAGAAAAAATCCAACTTCAAAACAAAAATATTACGGCAAGTATAAATTATGCAAAACGTATTCAAAAGGCGATGCTTCCAAGTCAAAACCTTTTAGAAGAGATTTTACCCAAATCATTTGTTTATTTTAACCCTAGAGATATTGTTTCAGGAGATTTTTATTTCTTTGCAGAAAAAGATGATAAAGTTGTGATTGCTGCCGTTGATTGTACAGGACACGGTGTTCCGGGGGCATTTATGTCTGTAATTGGAAATGATTTACTTACTCAAATCGTAGTTTGGAGAGGAATTACGGAAAGTAATTTGATTTTGAATGAACTTCACAATGGAATTGTTCAGACACTAAAACAAGAAGAAACAGAGAATCGTGATGGAATGGATATTTCTCTTTGTGTTTTGGATAAGAAAACGAATGAAATTCAGTATTCAGGTGCAAAAAATTCATTGCTTTATGTTACTCTAGATGGAAAAGTAAATCAAATAAAAGGTGACCGTTATCACGTCGGAGGAGTTGCCAAACAATTAGATAGGGATTTTACAGCACATTTAATTCAGCCACAAAAAGGAACTCGTTTTTATCTACTTACAGATGGTTATTTAGACCAATTTGGAGGAAAACATAGTAAAAAATATTCTACAAGGCGTTTTCAATTATTTATAGAGAAACTAAAAGTCTTCCATATTTTCGAACTGCAACATGAAGTAGAACGTAATTTTATTGAATGGAAGGGAAGCGAAAAGCAAATTGATGA
Organism: Bernardetia sp.; assembly: GCA_036846465.1. Taxonomy (GTDB): domain Bacteria; phylum Bacteroidota; class Bacteroidia; order Cytophagales; family Bernardetiaceae; genus Bernardetia. Next base: position 3,824 of record DAIUBX010000283.1, on the reverse strand, counting down.
TGTTCTTGTGATTGGTTTTGAAGTGTAATAATTGGAGCATGGAGCGAGAGAATAGAGATTGGGGAAATTCAAATACAATGCTCAAAACTAAACTTGCATTGCTTGTCAAACTATTCATTCTCTTCGTGTCTTAGTGTTAAAACGGTATTTATATAAATCGAATCGCATAAACTGACAAAGCTACATTTATCAGAATTAATAATCCTGTCAAAAAAAGTGTGAGAGTAGAAATTTTATTTACTTCTTTTGCCAGTGTCCCCCATGCCGTTGTTGGTGTCCCCACCAACGACTTAATAAACAAAAAATAAGGAATTTTGAGATAATAAAAAAAGCCTATCAAAGTAGCTAATCCAATTCCGATAAAAGAAAAAAGAAATATAAAATTAGAATGACTTTGATAATTCTGAAAAGCAACAAAAATTACTATCATTTTTACCAAAAAACCTCCAAAAGGAGGCAGACCAGCCAAAGAAAGCGAAGTTATAGAAAGAATTATCTTAGGAATAAAAGGAAGGTTTTTTAAATTTTTAATTGATAAATCAGTAGTAGTTGAATTTTCTAGCTCTGCACAAAATTTCCAAATAATAGCATTTGATAGAATATAGAAAATCCAAAAAATCAGAATACCATTTGTAGAAATAATAGCATTTTGAAAGTTATAAACCAAAAGGAGAATCAAAAAACCCATTTGAGAAACTCCTGAATACGCAAAAAATCGTTTGAAATTGCTTTGTTGAATAGCTAAAAATCCTCCAAAGAGAGCTGATAAAATTCCTAAAATAGAAAGGGTAGAAAATACAACTTCATTCAGATAATAATGGATGATTACACAATTTTCTAAAATAAAAAATAAAACTCCACTTGCAGCAATTTTTGGAATAGTCGCCAAGAAAAAAATAGTTCCAGAAGAAGAATTTTTATACACCTCACTTATCCAAAAATGAAGAGGAACGGCAGCTAATTTGAATAAGAAACCAATTCCTATTAAAAGAAAACCAATCAGAAAAGTAGTTTGATTTGAATCAAAATTTGTACTTAAAATAACAGGAACAGAAAATGAACCACTCAAGCCATACCACCAAGAAAAACCATACAACAAACAAGCAGAGCTAACAGCACCAAAAATAAGATAATTGAAGGAAGAAGCAATTAGCTTTCCTTTACTTTTTTTATTTTCAACTATATCGATCATCTGTTTATCATAAAAAGCAACTAACAAATATCCACAAATAGAAAGCATTTCCAAACTCACATACACTCCAAAAAGGTTAGCCGAAATAAGTAAAAACTGTGCGCTCAAGACTCCCCCTAAAAGAATGACAAACCATTCTGGAATTGTTTTTTTGCGTATTTTATTAGAAAATTTATTGGAAGAATATTGAACCCAAATAGCAAAAAGTGCTGAAACTGAAATCAGAATTTTGAGATAATACGTAAACTTATTTTGATAAAATAAATCATTCCAAAAAAAAGTAGTTGCATCTGTTTCAAGTTTGCCTAAAGAAAAAATAAGCAAAATAATATTTACCAACAGAACAGAGCCACAAACAAAAGAAACAAAAAAAGAAGTAACCTTTTTAGGCAAAAGCAAACCACAAAAAGCAATTAACCAAACCACAACTAAAAGAAGTTCTGATTTAAGAAAATTTACATCTTGCCAAGAAAAAAAATAAAAAGTATCATTCATGTAGCCTACCTTTTGAGGTGCGAAAAAATGTATCGTACCCTTTAGAATGCAAATTAAAGTAAAAAAAACATAAGAAAACAAAGGTAGAACAAATACCAACACAATAAAAGATTATCCTATCCTTTATCTAAAATCCGTAAAGGGAGTACCCTAAAAAGTGTCTTATTCCTTCGCTACTGCCCTATCGGACTGACCTAAGTATGAATGTAAGGCAGACCGACATAAAGGGCAAAAAGTAAAGAGACTAACCCAAATCAGTTATTTTACGTTATATTGCCTAAAACTAAGATTATAAATTATTACACTAACTAAAAAACACATGAAAAACAAACCTTCTCTTACCCCAAAAACAGTCTTTTTTGGAATCGGAACTTTTGTAGTTATTATTGTTGCTCTCGTAGTTGCATTCAGAACTTTTGTCGTTGTCGAATCTGGAAAAGTTGGCGTTGTAGCTAATTTTGGTGCAGTTCAAGATATTTTACTTCCAGAGGGAATGCACGCCGTGAACCCTTTTGTCTCTACGGTCATTCAGCTTGATGTGCGTGTTCAAAAAATGGAAGCCTCTGCCTCTGCTTCCTCCAAAGATTTGCAACCTGTAACTTCAAAAGTAGCTCTCAATTTCTTTTTATCTAAGGAAAAAGCAAATGTTATTTATAGAGATTTGGGTCTGGATTATAAACAAACGATTATCGAACCTGTAGTTCAAGAGTCTATCAAATCGGCTGCTGCTCGTTATACGGCTGAAGAATTAATCACAAAAAGACCTGCCGTAAAAGATGATGTTTATGAATATATCAAAAAACGTTTGGCTCAAAATAATATCATTGTTACTGATTTTTCTATCATAGATTTTAATTTTTCGCCTGAATTTAATTCTGCTATTGAACTAAAGCAAATTGCAGAACAAAAAGCATTAACGGCTCTCAATGATTTGGAGCGTATTCGTACAGAAGGCGAACAAGAAAGAGTTAGGGCACAAGCACAATCTGATGCACAAAAATTATTACAGCTTTCTTTAGACGACGAACTTTTGAAGTTACGAGCTATCGAAAAATGGGATGGGAAATTACCTGTTATTTCGGGAGAAGGAGGAACATTTGTAGATATTGCTGATATTTTGAAGTCAAATAAGAAATAGACTATAAAATATATCCAGAAGAGTAGAGATTAGAGAAATTTTATTTTCCTAATCTCTATTTTTGTATAACAATAAAAAATATAACCTCTTAAGATAATTTGGCGAAATTATAAAACAGTGTGCGAACGGTGTGTGTGCGTTTTAGCTTCGCTGAGAATTTTACCATTCTCAAAAATGACCAAAACATTTACTCAGAAGTGTGATTTAAAATATATTTACAGAATAAATAAACCTTTTTCATAGAATGGAGTCTAAACTATAAACTTTTTTTTACTCAAAACTCCCAATTTTATGAAAAAGCTAAAAATTTTCTTACTGTTAGCAGTACCACTTTTAGGCTGTCAAAAAGAAGATAAAGAAACACAACCTATTGCTAATGATTCTATGTATTTTCCCTCTGTTACTGGTACGGATTGGGAAACAAAATCTATTTCTGATTTAGGGTGGAATCAGAATGCCGTAGAGCCTTTAAAAAACTATCTTATCGAAAAAAACACCAAATCATTTATAATTCTTGTAAATGGTAGAATTGTACTAGAAGAATATTTTGACGGACATACACCTACTTCTACTTGGCAATGGAATAGTGCAGGAAAAACATTGACAACTGCCACAATAGGAATAACTCAACAAGAAGGATTATTAAACATTAATAACAAAGTATCTGACTATTTAGGAGAAGGATGGACAGCAGCACCAATAGAAAAAGAAAATCTAATAACAGTCAAAAACTTGCTTACCATGACTTCTGGAATTAATGATGAACGTAATTTAGTAACAAAATCAAACCTGACTTATCTTGCCGATGCAGGTACACGGTGGTCGTATCATAATGTTTTCCAAAAATTGATGGACGTTGTGGCTCAAACAAATAATCAAGATTTTGAATCCCATTTTGATGCTAAATTAAAAAATAAAATAGGAATGGATGGATTTTGGAATAAAGGGTTTTAAAACCGTACACAATTTTTTGTCTATTATTTTTGGTATTCAAATTTA
>DAIUBX010000282.1:0-4932 GCA_036846465.1 Bernardetia sp. | reverse complement strand
GACATGGTCTCCCCACGAGCGACCTACCAAAACAATTACTTAAGTTGACAGCATTGAGGCAAACCTTTGCCCCACAAATTCTAGGATTTCCTTTGTTTTTGACAAAACAAAACCCACGAATAAACTCGTGGGTAAGTAATTCAAATGAAATTCATTTACCATTCATAATTCACCATTCATCATTTCTTTAAGGATTTCATATCAATTACAAAACGATAACGCACATCACTTTTGAGCATTCTTTCGTAAGCCTCATTAATATTTTGCATATCAATCATTTCAATTTCTGAAACGATATTGTGTTTTCCACAAAAATCTAGCATTTCTTGTGTTTCCTTAATTCCACCAATCAAAGAACCTGCAACTGATTTTCTACCCAAAATCATTGGAACAGTATTGATAAGATTTTCAAGATTACCTAAATAACCTACCAAAACTAATGTTCCGTTTGTAGCAAGTGTCGAAATATAAGGATTCAAATCGTGGTCGTAAGGAACAGTATCGATAATCAAATCAAATTTTCCCATTACAGATTTCATGTGACTTGCATCAGTTGAAATAACAACTGAATCAGCACCTAATTCTGTTGCATCTTTTTCCTTGCTAGGAGAACGAGAAAAAAGAGTAACCTCTGCTCCCAAACCTTTGGCGAGTTTGATTGCCATGTGCCCAAGACCACCCAAACCCACAACGGCAACTTTACTTCCTTCTTTCACATTCCAATGCACCAAAGGCGACCACGTAGTAACACCTGCACAAAGCAAAGGCGCAGCAGCAGCTAAATCTAAGTTAGAAGGAACAGTCAAGACAAAGTTTTCGTCGACGACTACTTTTTCAGAATATCCACCAAAAGTATGTCCTCCCAGATGCTCATCTTTTCCATTGTATGTTCCTGTAAAGCCATTCTGACAATACTGCTCTAAATCTTGCTTACAGCTATCACACGTCTGACACGAATCTACCATACAACCCACAGCAGCATAATCGCCTACTTTGATTTTGGTAACCTCTTTTCCTACTTTGGTAACTTTTCCTACAATCTCATGACCCAGAACTGATGGATACTTTGTTCCTCCCCAGTCGTTTCTAGCCGTATGTAAGTCCGAATGACAAACGCCACAATACAAAATATCAATTTTTACATCTTTTGCTGTTACTTCTCTGCGCTCAATAGTCATTTGTTTTAAAGGCTTATCTTTCGCTTCTGTTCCAAATGCTTTTACGTTATTTGACATATATTTTTTTAGGTTATTAGTTGTTTTAATTAAAAGAGTATGTTTGTTAAACCGTTCAATATGTTTAATGTTCTGATAAAAAAAAGTAATCTAAAATGACTTGCTAAATGCCTTAAAATCAACTTTTTATACTAGAGAAACAATTGTGACCTGCCAAAGCAGCGAAGCTAATTTTTTTAGTTTTTTCTAAATTTTAGCTACAGAGTAGCGTAATCTTTGTAGAAGTGGAAGTCAGTCGCAATTGAAAAGACAAAAAATGCTCAAATTTATTGCGATTAAGTTATTTAGCAGGTTTAATTCTAAATTATCGTTTTTTAATTGATACATATAGTAGATTTGCAAATCTTTTTATGTATTCTTATTTTAATTGGATGAGGGAAAAACCCTATTTTCAAGAAAGTCAACTTTTATTTTTATCTGTGTCTAACAAAAATTTTCAATGAAAACATGGTTATTTCTTTTTCTTAGTTTTTTATTTTTAATAGGTTTATTTTCTTGTGTGCCTACCAAAAATCTTGCACCTAATGAAAGATTATTATACAATCAGAAAATAGACGGAACTCAAAAAGTAGATTCGGATGAGTTAGCAGTGTATTACCGTCAGCAACCGAATAGACGTATTTTGTATTTTCCAATTACTCCTTATCTGTATTTTTATTATTTAGGAAAAAGTAATTATACACTTCAAGATTCATTGGATTTTGTAAAAGACAAGGAAGAATTAGAACTTAAATACGATAAAAAATTAGCTGAATATGAAAATGCAACTACTCAACGAGAAATAAACAAAAGAAATAGGATTAGAAATAAATATGAAAAAAAACTACTTAAAGCCAATGATAAAATAGAAAATGGAAATTGGTTTATGCGTTCTCTAGGAGAAAAACCAACCATTTTTGATACGACTTTGATGCAACAAACAGCCGATCAAATGAATTTGGCTTTACGCCAAAAAGGGTATTTTTCGAATACCGTAATTCCAGAAGTTTCTTATCATCAAGATGATTCTCAAAAGGTAGTAGTTAATTACAAAGTTTATGAAGGAAAAGCCCAACTAATCCAGAATATAGAGTATCAAATTCAAGATTCTACCATTCAAGAGCTTATTTTTGCAGATAGCACTAATCGTCTATTTAATCGAAAAAATAGATACAATGAATCCCAATTAGCAGCCGAAAGAGAACGAATAACAAGTTATTTGAGAAATAATGGTTATTTTGATTTTACCAAACAGTTTGTCTTTTTTGATGTAGATTCTTTGATACAAGATGCGCCCTTTCAGTCCGATATTACGATTGTCATCGAAAATCTATTATCAACTGCCAAAGAAAAAAACAGAAAACATAAGCGTTTTGTAGTTGACTCTGTCAAAATGATTATTGATGGAAATGTTTTTGGAGTGGTGCAGACTATACCTGAGCGTTCGGAATATGACAGCATAAAATATGTAGAGTATAAGCAAAATTATTCGAAACGAGTATTAAATACAAAAATACAACTTCGTCCAAATAAATATTATAGCCAAGAAAATGAGGCGCAAACGCAGCGTTCATTAACTCAACTCAACATGTTCCGTTTTGTAAATATGCGACATGACACAACAGGAGGGACGTTTATGACAACTATTTTTGCTAATTCTCACACCAAATATAATCTTTCTTTGGAGGGAGGGATTGGCGTAAATGTAAGTCAGATTATTCCTGGCCCATTCTTTAGTGTTTCGTTATTGAATAGAAATACATTTGGAGGAGGAGAGCTTTTAGAGTTTAATGGGCGTGGTGCAATAGAATATCAGGCAGCCATTCAAGGTTTGAGCCTAAATGTCAATCAAGCTCTTAGAACACAACAATTCAATTTTAGTGCAAACCTTACCCTTCCTCAATTTGCCTTTCCATTTTCCAAAAAAATACAACAACAACTTGGAAAGTATAATGCCAGAACACAGTTTCAAGTAGGATTTTCGAATACTGACCGACCCGAATATACACGTACTAATGCTGAGTTTGCGATGCGTTATAATTGGAATAAAATACCTTATAAAACCTATCAAATTGATGCCATTGATATTTTACTGACAAATACAACTCGTATAGATGAGTCTTTTTTGGCTAATTTAGAAGAGTTGGCTGCTAATGGAAATAATTTGATTTTTAATTTTAGTCGTTCGCTGACTACTACTGTTGGTGGAAGTTATGTTTATAATAATAACTTTTCTGATAGAAAAGTAGCTAATTATTTTAGACAGTTTGTTGAATATGGAGGAACATTTTTGAGTTTGAGCAATAGAAACCGATTAGATTCTACGCAAGTATTAAGTGATACACTTAATTTTTATCGCTTTGCTAGAATAGATACTGATTATAGGTATTACAAACCTGTTGGTAAAAAAAGTGTTTTAGCATATCGTGCTAGATTAGGAATTGCAAAGCCTTTTGGTAGAGAGAGTGTTTTACCTTATGAAAGATACTTTTTTGTAGGAGGAGGAAACAGCCTAAGAGCATGGCGACCACGAAGACTAGGGCCTGGTTCGTATTCTCCTCGTCTTCCAAATGGCGATTATGATATTCGTTTCGAGCAACCGGGAGAGCTTTTATTAGAACTTTCTTTTGAGTGGCGAAGGGATTTGATGAAATACATTGAAACAGCCATTTTTTTTGATGCAGGAAATATTTGGATGATTTCACAAGATAAGGCAAGACCCAATTCAGAATTTGAGTTTAATCGTTTTTGGAAAGAAATTGCACTCAATACAGGAATAGGATTGCGACTAGATTTTTCTTTTTTGATTGTTCGTGCTGATGTAGGTATTCGCTTGTACGACCCTACTTTGCCACTTTCTGAGCGTTGGGTAGGAAACAAACTCTTTCAAAGTCCATTTCAAAACTCAGCCGTCAATATTGCTATTGGGTATCCTTTTTAGAGAAAGTCTGTTCGTTACTCAAAGGAATTTTTGAAGAAAATAATTACAAAACAGCATTTTTTATCAACTAATTTGTAATTTGGAACTGATTCTACAAAATGGCTAAATTTTGATTTAATTCTGACTTACAAATGAAAAAAATCTACTCTTCCTTATTTACTTTTCTGATTCTTTTATTTTTTCAAACTACTTGTCTTGCTCAATTTGGACAAATTGAAGCAGGTGCAAGAACCTATGGAATGGGTAGAACTTCTCTTACTGTTTCTGATTCGTGGGCAGTTTTTAATAATGTAGCTGCACTTTCAGATGTAAAAGGAACAGAGGCTTTTTTGGGTTATTCTAATCGTTTTACACTTTCTGGACTCAACACTCTTCAAGCAGGAGCTACTTTTGATGCTTTTTTTGATGGAAAAATGGGAGTTGGAGTTACTCGTTTTGGAGATGATTTATACAACGAACACCGTTTGGCAGTTGGTTATTCTCACAAAATAAGTAACATGAGTATCGGTTTTCAAGTCAATTATTTACAGACTTCTATTCAAGGTTACGGAACTCGTCATAATTTTGCTTTAGAAATGGGAGGAAAGGCGCAACTTTCCGAAACACTTATTTTAGGAATGCACATTTTTAATATTAATCAAGCAAAAGTTTCTGATTTTGAAGACGAACGTATTCCAACAATGATGCGAATTGGTATTTCATACAAACCTGTTGAGCGTGTTACTGTAAATTTTGAAACTGAAAAAGATACCGAATATCCAGCTTCTTTTAAAGCAG
>DAIUBX010000281.1:0-4946 GCA_036846465.1 Bernardetia sp. | reverse complement strand
TTCTCCTCCAATTTGTGGGAAAAAATTAAGCGTATTTGCAGGTAATTTTTCTACCAAACCAGCCACACCACCAATTTTTGGACTATCCAAAACCAAATAAGTAAGAACAATACAACCAGCCATAGCCAAAACAAACTGAACCACATCAGTAATAGCAACTCCCAAAAGTCCCGAAAGACTTGAATAAATCATTACAATTACCATTGCAGCAGCAACATAATAAATAGTTTGCTCTTCTGGAATATCAAAAAACACATGCAAAAGGGCTGCAAGAGCAAAATTTACCCACGCAATAATAACGGCATTAAAAAAAAGTCCTAAATAAACAGCACGAAAACCACGTAAAAATTCGGCAGCTTTTCCAGAATAACGCAATTCTATAAATTCCAAATCGGTGATTACTTTTGCTTTTCGCCACAATTTTGCAAAAAGGAAAGTAGTGAGCATTCCTCCAATAAGTCCGTTCCACCAAATCCAATTTCCACTAATTCCATTTTTTACAACTAATTCCGTTACCAAAAGGGGCGTATCGGCTGCAAAAGTAGTCGCCACCATAGAAGTACCTGCCACCCACCAAGGAAGATTACGACCACCAAGAAAAAAATCTTCGGTTGAGCCACTTGCTTTTTTTGTGTAATAAATTCCAATTCCCAAAGTGAGAAGTAAAAAAGAAGCAATAATAAGCCAGTCGATAAGTTCAAGTATCATGTTGGGAAATGGGGAATAGTAATTGGGAATTAGGAATAGCTAATACAATCTGAAATATACAGACTAAAAAAGAGATAAAAAAATACTTTCTTTTAACCGTCGTTGAGGCTTTGCCGTCAACGAGGATTTATTTGGAAATTTTCATTTCCCATTCCCTAATCTCCAATTCCTTTTCACTTTAATTTCTCAATAAAACTTTTCCCTACCAAAATCTTTACTCCTAAAACAATCGTTTTTTTAGTATAGCCTAAATAAGAAACCATTTTTTTCCAAAAATCAAAGGCTTGTTTTCGGTTTTTATCGATGTAGGAATGAACAGCACAAAATTGATAGGAATGACCTTTTAAAGTTTTTAATTCAGAATCCGAAAGTTCTACTTCATTTTCTAAAAAAATTGTAGCTTCTAATCTTGCCAAAATTACCTTCTGATTATCTGCCATCGAACGATTGGGGTGGTCATTTACTGTAATTGTCGTTTTATCAATTACATAAATTGGAATCTTGTGGATATAAAGATTTCTAAACAAAAAAATCCAATCTTCACAGATATTAAATTCAGTTGGAAAAAGTTTTAAACCTATTTCAGTTTCAATTAATTTTCTATCAAAACAAACCAACGTACCGAAATATGAACCTTCTAAAATCAATTTGTAGTCATAAAAGCCTTCTTTGAGGTGTGAAATGTGAGAAGGAAAAATTTTCTTTTCATTCTTTCCATTAGTAAAAATTTCTGCCTCAAACTTAAATTTTGTAGCCAAAAATTGTGCTTTTGGATTGTCTTTTATGGCTTTATAAAGTGTTTGTAAATGATGAGATTGCATAAAATCATCAGAATCAAAAAAGAGAATATATTTTCCTTTTGCCTTTGAGATGCCAAAATTTCGTGCAGCCGAACGCTCTTCATTTGCTTTTTGAAAGTATTTTAAACGGCTTTCAAATTTGGGAGAAGTTTCATCTAAATATATTTTTTCAATGATTTCTTTTGTGTTGTCGGTGCTGCCGTCATCTACTACAATTGTTTCATAAGACACCGCTTTGTCTTCTAGTTTTTGATTAAAAATAGAATCTAATGTATTTACAATCAAATTTGCACGATTGTAAGTAGGAATTATGACAGAAAAAAAAGGAGTTTCGATAAAATTGAAAAATTAAGATTGAAAAATTAGGCTTGAAAAATTAAGATTTATAATAAAAGTCTAGCAGATAGATTGAGATAATGTTAATAACACCAGCACAAGTATAAAAATCAGAGGAACAACTATCAAACCTCCCACAAGTAGTAAAATACCAAGTAAAGTTTGTCCTAAAGAAAGATAAATAATTCCAGTTACTAGCCACCCAAAATAAGTAAAATTGAAATCAAGATAAAAATAGAAAGTTTATCTCCCTCTCCTTTTTTAGATTTTATATCTTTTGTTTGTACTTTTTTAATTTTTTTCTCTATAAGTTTTACAGCTAATTTTTCTTTGAAATTGAATCTTTGCTGTTTTTTTGCAAAATGATTGGTAGTAATTTCTGTTTCAGTAGAAATTTTAGAATTACTTTCACTTGCAAAAGAACAGAATGACAAAAAAAAGAATAGGAGAGTAACAAAAAAAATAATTTTCATGGCTTTTTGGGTTTTGAGTAACCTACTAATTTACACAGAAACGCAGATTTTATAAATTCAACAGATTAAAATACAATTTTTATTTATTTAATTTTCCTTGCCGTTGTTGGTGTCGCACCAACGACATCAAAAACTAAAAAGCCATTTCCACATACTTTCATCTTCATAAGCAGGTTTCCAACTTGCGTGTTTTACTGTTGAATATTCGGTATAATGAATAGCTTTATTTCCTGTCTTTTTTACGGCTTCTACCATTCTTCGGCTACGCTGTGGTTTTACAGTTTGGTCTAACGCTCCATGAAAAACCCAAATTGGCATAGTCTTTAAAGAATCGGCTGTTTTTTCGTCTGCCCCTCCACAAATAGGAACAATGGCTGCAAATTTTTGAGGAAAACGAGCTGCCAAATCCCACGTTCCGTATCCTCCCATAGAAAGTCCAGTAAGATAAATTTTAGTCGAATCAATAGGTAATTTTTTTTCTAATTCTTCTAATAATTGAACTGTCAAATTCATATACTTGCTCATTTCTTTGGGTTGATTGTGCGAATCGGCTGCCCAATCCACTTCTACCCACTTGTTATTTTTTTCGCATTGAGGAACAAGGACAAAACATTCATAATTAGCTCTGTTTTTTTCTTGCAACGCCCACGCTCCAATATGCTTGACTGTCAAGGAACTATCGCCACGTTCTCCTGCTCCATGAAGAAAGAGAATTAAAGGATATTTTTTTGTAGAATCATAATTTTTAGGAAAAAGCAAACGATAACGCATAGAATCCGTTTCAATAGTAGAATGATTCATATTATCATTTTTTGTATGCACGACGAACAACTTATGTTCGAAAAGTTCGTATCTTAGTGCTTCAGAATTGGTTTGTTGTCCATACAAGTTATGAGTCAACAGATTGAAAATAAGAAGACACACAAAGACAATAGAAAAAGAATATATTTTATTTTTCATAGAAAATAGTATTTTTAAACCCTAAGGGTTTTCAAAACCCTTAGGGTTTCGGAAATTTTTATAAAACTTAAAACATTATGAGCGAAATTCAAGCCGAAACTATTTCTGATTCAAATACAGAAATTAATTTCAAAACACAAATAGACCTAATTTTTGAAGCGCAACAAAACAACCGTTGGGCAGTAGCCAAAACAACGACAAAAGAGCGCATCGAAAAACTAAAAAGATTACAAGAAGCACTCTTTAATTATCGTGCAGCTTTTCATCATTCTCTGCGTCAAGATTTTGGAAAACCAGAAGCAGAAACTGATTTATCAGAAATTTATCCTACTTCAAATGAAATAAAACATGCCGTTTCGAATCTTGAAAAATGGATGAAAGATGAATCTGTAAGCACTCCGACAGCTCTTTTGGGTTCAAAATCGTATATTCGTTATGAAGCAAAAGGCGTTTGTTTGATTGTTGCACCTTGGAATTACCCAGTAAATTTGGTTCTTATTCCTCTTATTTCTGCTATTGCAGCAGGAAACTGTGTCATTTTGAAGCCTTCTGAATATACGCCAAATACGAATGCAATTATGGCGCAACTTATCAAAGAAGTGTTTGCAGAAAATGAAGTGGCTTTTGTAGAAGGCGAAGTAGAAGTTTCTCAATATTTACTAGAAAAACCATTTGATCATATTTTCTTTACAGGAAGTACAGCCGTTGGTAAAATAGTAATGAAAGCTGCAGCCGAAAACTTAACTTCTGTTACGCTTGAGTTAGGTGGAAAATCTCCCGTAATTGTAGATGAAACAGCTAATATCAAAGAAGCAGCTAAAAAAATCGTTTGGGGTAAATTCTTAAATGCAGGTCAGACTTGTATTGCTCCAGATTATGTGTTGGTTCACGAAGACATCGAACACGAACTTATCCAACAAATGCTTAAATATTTGAGTGAGTTTTATGGACAAACTTCAGGAGAGCGTTTGGATTCCCCAGATTATGCACGAATTATCAACGAAAAGCAGTACAAATCATTGGTTGAGCTTATCGGAAAAGCAAAAGGACAAGGTGCAGTTATCCACACAGGAGGAACTGTTGTAGCAGAACAGCGTTATATTGCTCCAACCATTATGTCAGAAGTTCCTTTGGATTCGGAAGTGATGCAACACGAAATTTTTGGGCCTATTATGCCAGTTATTAGTTACAAATATCTGAATGATGCGCTAGATTTAATCAATAAAAAAGACAAACCTTTGGCATTGTATCTCTTCTCACAAGAGCGCAAAACGATTGATAATGTACTTGCTTCTACTTCTTCGGGTGGAGTTTGTATCAATGATACTGTTATTCATTATTTCCAACATAATTTGCCTTTTGGTGGTGTCAATCACAGTGGAATTGGAAAAGCTCACGGTATTTTCGGTTTCAAGACTTTTTCTAACGAACGTGCTGTTTTGGAACAACCTACTCGTTTTAGCGCACCTCAACTTATGTATCCTCCTTACAAATCAGAAGTTCAGACACTTATTGATTTTACGGTGAAGTGGATTTAATTTATATTTTCTAGTTCAAGCGTCGACGCTCACTGCTGTCAACTTAAGGAATTGTTTGTGGTAGGTCGCTCGTGGAGACACGAGCAACGGAACTATTTTTTGTCTAAAGACAAAATTTTATTTTGTGAAAT
>DAIUBX010000280.1:0-4992 GCA_036846465.1 Bernardetia sp. | reverse complement strand
AGAAAAGAATTGCCTTTGGTTTTGGGAAAAGATATTTCAAATCAAATTTTTATTGCTGACCTTACCAAAATGCCACACCTTTTGATAGGAGGTGCAACAGGACAAGGAAAATCAGTAGGTATAAATGTAATTTTGACTTCGCTAATTTATAAAAAACACCCTAGCGAACTCAAATTTGTGATGATTGACCCTAAAAAGGTAGAGTTTTCACTATTCTCAAAATTGGAGAAACATTATCTAGCACACCTTCCAGATGCCGAACCAATTGTTACTGATTCTGTCGATGCTGTCAAGACATTGGAAGCACTTTGTAGAGAAATGGATCAGCGTTACGACCTTTTGAAAGATGGCGACTGTAGAAATATAAAAGAATACAATCATAAATTCAAAACACATCAACTTTTAGATGAACGTCATCGTTATTTGCCTTACATTGTTTTGGTTATTGATGAGCTTGCCGATTTGATGATTATTGCAGGAAAAGCAGCCGAAAAACCGATTGCAAGATTGGCTCAAATGGCTCGTGCTATTGGTATTCATTTGGTTGTTGCTACGCAACGTCCGTCTGTAAATGTTGTTACAGGTATAATTAAAGCCAATTTTCCTGCTCGTATGGCGTTTCGTGTTACCTCAAAAATTGATTCAAGAATTATTTTAGATACAGGAGGAGCAGAGCAGCTTGTCGGACAAGGCGATATGTTACTTTCGAATGGTTCAGATATTTTGCGTTTGCAATGTGCCTTTGTAGATACAGCAGAAGTAGAGCGAATTTGTAAACATATTCAAGACCAAAAAGGATTTTTTGCAGCTTATCCACTTCCAGAAGAAAATAATTTTGATGTAGATGAAGATGAGTATTTGGCTGGAGATGAATTATTTTAAAGTTAACTTTTTCTGACTTTTATACAACATTGTTATTATTTTTCACGTATTAGGTATGTACCAATTTATTTTAAACTTTATTCACTTATCTTGCATTTTATTATGAAAAAACATTTTTTAGCAATTATCATCTTAGCTGTATCTTATACGACTTTCTTATCTTCTTGTAAAAAAGATGATGAAGATACAAAAAAAGACCTCATTGCAGCCCGTTGGCAAGGAGAAACAGTAAGTATTAATGTAACTCTTAATGGAATAGCTTTCCCTGTGGAAACAGAAAATATTTCGACTACTTTTGTTGGATTTAATTCAAATGGAACTTATACTTCTGATGATAATGGAGTGTTTGAAGGTTCTGGTACTTGGAAACTATCAAATGGAGATAAAGACATTATTTTGGATGAAGGAACAGCAGATGAAGCCACATTTACTATTGAAGCACTTACTTCAAGCGATTTAAAGCTTTCTTTTTCTGAAGAAGAAACAGAAGATGGATTTACTATTCAAGTAACAGGAGTAATAGATTTTAAGAAATAATCTAATTCTTATTTCAGAAAATTCCTTTATATATTTATTCGACAGGACAGAATAGAGTTTTATTAACTCTTTCTGTCTTTTTTTTATGTAAAATTCATCTCCTATCCAGTACTGTATGAAAGTAGTGCCATTGATTTTTCATTTATATTTTTTTTGATTAAGAATTACCCACATATTCGACAATAAAATCATTTTCTTTATTTTTCCAATGATTTTCTAAGTGTTCAATTATGGAAAAAAACTGTTCATAATCACTTCTATTTTTTTCTACTTTATTCATATTCTTGATAATGAGTTTGTAGTTTTTCTGTTCTATCCATTCCAAACCAGTTAAATAATCATTTAAAGCATCAAGATTTGAAATAGTAGAAGGAATAGAAAAAGCAAGGCTAAATTCTTCTATCAAATTTTTATAGCCTCTAAATTTAGAAGCATTTATTTCTGTTACGAAATAATCATTGTCTTTTATTTTTTCTATGTATTGCATTTTTTCTTGATAAAACGATTATTGAATTGATAAAGTTGTAGGAAAAAAATGCAATAAGATAATTTTGAAATATAAACTATACAGCAGGAAGCCGTCTGCTATTACTTTCATTTATTTCCAAAATTTCGCCTTTAAGAAATAATCTACTTGCATATCCACCTTCAAATTCTTGTCCTACAAAAAGATTGACGTATTCTTTAATCTTATTGCCTATAAGAAATTCCATAACTACCTCATATTCTTCATTTTGATACAATACAGCTTCACTTGAAGTCGTAAAAACGCTAAACATACTTTTTGTATATTCCTTAAATTCTATATGCAGCCAATTTTCACTAAAGAAAACAACATTTTTTCTATCAATTATATTTTCCCTATTTGTCTTTTCCTCTGAAAACTTTATTTTTGATAGAATGGTCATATATGACAGAATTAAATGTACTACAACATTAGTTTTTGTTATTTTCTACTCCTCCAACTTCTTAAAATACTCATTCACTTGTTGCTTGTAGTACGGACTAAGTGCAGGAGGAATCGTTTTCAAAAGTTCGATTTGTTGTTCCTTTTGCTTGAAATATTCTTCAAACTGTGGTGGAACTCTTCTTTTGTTTACTTTTGCTTGTTCAGCTTCTCGTTTTTCGTCTAAATCTCGCTCTCTTTCGGCTTTTTCAGATTGCAACAAACGGGTCATGATTTGTTTTTGGCGTTCGATGAGTTCTTGAGTTAGACGTTTGTTTACTAAATCTTCTTCGGTTTTTTCCATGTCTTTTATCATTTTAGACATATTGCCACCGTTTCCTTGTGAACCTCCGTCTTGATTTCCGTTTTCGCCACCTTCGCCTTCGCCATCTTGCATTCCGTTTTGTCCTTTTTGTCCTCCTTCTTTTCCTTCCTTGCCGTCTTTACCTTTACCCTCTTTTCCGTCTTTGCCTTTTCCTTGTTGCATGGCTTTTTGTAATGCTCTGCGTAAGGCTTCTTGTTGAGCTGCAATTTGAGCAAGACCTTCAGAAAGCTGTCTTCCCGATTTTCCACTTTTCTTTAGATTTTCTATTTGCTGATTGATAGATTGCTGCATTTCACTCATCGACGGACTTCCACTTTGATTGCTCGGTTTTGGTTTTCCCATTCCCATCGACGACATAGATTGTTGCATTTGTTCCAAAACATCGTTGAGCATCAAAGCCAAATTATTAATCGAAGTCATGACAGATTGCTGACGACTCGCAAGCATACGAGGATTTTTACGGTCTTTTACTTCCTGCGTAACCTGTGCCATATAATCGTTCATATCTGTAAGTTCACGCATCACAAAAGTTTCGATTTGCATGACACGCTTTGCCAATGCACGAAGACTATCCTCAACAATTTGAGCATCATCTTTTAGTTTTAATTGCTCTTGACTAAGCGTAACATATTTTGGGTCACGCTGGTCAATTTCATTAAAACCATTCATAATTTCCTCCTGTTCAAAAGAAAGTTTCAATAGATTTTCCAAAAGCTGACGCAAATCATCATAATCTTCTTGTGCCTGTTCCATTTCGGCAGAAGAAGTCATTTGTTGCATCTGTTGAGCCATTTGTTCCATTTTTTCACCAGCATTTTTTTGAGATTGAGAAGCCTTTTTCTTTTCTTGTTTCTCTAATTGCTCACTACTTTGCTCTTGTTGTTTTGAAACTTCCTCTTCTTTTTTCTTTGTATCTTC
Organism: Bernardetia sp.; assembly: GCA_036846465.1. Lineage (GTDB taxonomy): Bacteria > Bacteroidota > Bacteroidia > Cytophagales > Bernardetiaceae > Bernardetia. The sequence continues at coordinate 1,384 of DAIUBX010000280.1, read as the reverse complement.
TAAGTCTTTCGGAGTTTTGAGTTCTTCATTCATTTTGTCCAATTCCTCTAACTGCTCTTTCATTTCCTCAAATTTTTCATTGAGTTCTTTTTGTTCTTCTTTGAGTTCTTCATTTTTGGCAGCGTCTTTTTCAGCCTCTTTTTCAGCCTCTTTTTTGCTTTGTTTTTCTTCTTTTTCTTGCTGTTTTTCGGTTTCTTTGGCGAGGTCTTTTTGTTCTTTTGAAAGCTCTTCAAGTTGTTTGGCAATGTCTTGCATTTTCTTGTCGACTTCCAATTTTTTGAACATTTCAAGCGTTCTATCCAACTCCTTTTCAAGGTTCATTTCTTTGTTTTGGAGTTTTTCCAAGACTTCTTTTATTTCCTCACTATTGGATTGTTCTTGCAAAAGTTCTTGTAGTTTATCATAGAGTTCTTTTGTTTTTTCGTCCATCAGTTCGTCCATCAGTTCTTGCAATTTCTTTGATTTTTCAGCAATTCGTTCATCTTGTTCTGTGAATTTTTCTTGCTGTTCGTTGAGCTTTTTGTTTTGCTCTTGCATTTTTTTGATGTCGTCTTCTAACTGTTTTTTCTGTTCCAAAAGTTTTTCTAAATCCTTTTGTTGTTGCCAATTTAGATTCTTTTTACCTTTTAAGTCTTCGGCAAGTTCTTTTAATTTTTTGTTTAAATCTTGTGCTTCTTCAAGCGTTTTATCGATTTGAGATTCTGCACTTTTGCTCGTTTCTGAAACAGATTCACGCATTTCAGATTCTTTCGGAATTTTGAAACGATAACTTCCCGTTTTGCTACTCTTTCTACCTTTTACGCCATCGTTATCCCAAACTTGTACAAAATATTCCAATTCATCTCCTGCTTGAAGGTTCAAAGGCGTTAATTCTACTTGATGAAAATATTGCTGATTGATAGCATTTGGATTGAAATTCAATGGCAAAGATTTATATTCTGATATTTTTTTGTCAGAATGAATACGATAATTAAAACGCAAATTGGTAATTCCATAATCATCAGAAATATTTCCACCAAGCATCAAATAATCATACATAACCGAATCTTGAAATTGATTAAGGGAAACTTTCGGAAATTCGTCTTGAATAACTGTCAATAAATAACTAATTTTTTCTTTGTTTTTGCTGTATTTATTTTCTAATTCTATTTCAAAGGCTTCCGATTTTAAAGCTGTTGTTTGAAGTAAAAAACCGTCGTCGTCTTTTTTAGCTGTTTTTATATTGCTATTCGTTGTCGAATCGTCAGAATTGATAGAAATAAAATTTAATTTTTCTGTTTCTTGTGTCTGAAAACGCCATTCAATTTGTGTTCCTGCTGGTACAATCAAATTTCCTGTATTTTCTAAACGCTCATCTTTTTTTCCTGTGTAAGTTGGATATTTT